>JAPPMR010000473.1 GCA_028818995.1 Candidatus Poribacteria bacterium
TCTTTGCACTCCGTTTGAATGTAAAGTTTGATCTGAGGGTAACCAACAATTGGTGGGGAAATTCAGATGCTACCGAAATAGCGAATGTCATCATAGATGCCGCTGATCAGGTGCTGATTACCAAACAGGTAGGTACAGTCTATTATGAACCGTTCGTAAATGTCCGAATTGTTGATGCGGGTTTTCCATATCCGATACTCCTCACTGGGTTAAAGTAGTAGGCACACACTGTGTGCTGTTCACAAGAGCCGCAAGCCCGTAATGAAATGGAGGGGTTTTTGCTTGGGTATTTCTGCGGATTGCTTGGGTGTTTCTGCGGATTTCTTCAATTCTACGGAAAGGCACGTTTTTTGATTAGCCTACCTCACCGAACCGCAAGGAAAAATAAAAATTCTTAAGAATATAGTGGCAACCCTAATCTGTTTATCAGGCATACACATCCTCATTCGGGAATGGTTCTGCCGGAACCGAATTGCTATCCTCATGTATCACGATGTAGAGTCTACTGTTTTCGCTAAACATATCGCTTATCTCTCGCGTCATTATACGATTATCTCACTTGATACCTTGGTCACTGCTATTCATCAGCAGGATTTCTCACGGATCCCCTCCAAGAGTGTTGTAATTACAATCGACGATGGCCACGCAGGTAACATTGAACTCTTGCCTCTTTTCAAGCAGTACCGTATTTGTCCAACGCTCTTTGTCTGCACACAGATTGTTGATACACATCGGCATTTCTGGTTCAAAATAGAAGGGCAGTCCAAAACAGAAAGAGAAAAACTGAAAAGACTGCCGAATGTAGAGCGGTTGGCTCACCTTAAGCATACTGCTGGCTTTAAACCTGAAAAGACGTATCCACACAGGCAGGCACTGAATATTGCTGAAATGAAAGAGATGGCACAGAACGTTGACTTTCAACCACATACACAATTCCATCCGATTTTACCGCATTGCACAGAAACAGAATGTAGGCAAGAAATTCTTGGTAGTAAGGTGGATTTAGAGAAGTTTTTGGGGATTGAATGCTTCCATTTCAGTTACCCGAATGGCGATTATACTGAACGCGAAATTGGGATTGTAAAAGCGAGTGGATTCCATTCAGCGCGCACGACAGATATAGGATGGAATACGCTAAAGACGGAGCCGTATCGACTGAAAACTGTTCCGATTGCGGATGATGCTGGACTGACACTTTTCCGCGCCCAACTCACAACAATTCCGCAACGACTGAATAAATGGGTAGGTGCATTATTGGGAAGATAATAAGTTGATAAAATGCTACGCTGTCTACATTAAGAGTACTTACTGTGAATTATGGTAAAACCCGAAAATAAGAGGCACTTTGGAAAACACAAAACACCTCACCACCGCTGGCGAGGTTTATAACCTCGCTCTTCTCCAATGTCTAATTAATTGTCGGTTTTACTATAAAACGTGCAAAACGCAAAGAGGTTTGATGTGCTAAATATCAATGGATTTAGAGATTTCAAGGTAATTTGTGCCTTGACATTTTGTATGCAGTGTGTTAAAATACTGGCATCTTGGATGCGGGTTTTCCCTATAGTTTCTGAAGGTTTTCACGCTGTATCATTATTTTGTGGAAAAAATTATACTTATTTTTTAGGGAGGTGATTTAGATGGTTTTCCTAACAGGGAACAGAGGTTATGTTGGCGCACACTTGCATCAAACGTACCCTTCAGCAAAAACTCTTGATGAAAATCAATGTTTTCAGCGTTGGGAGACGTTATTTGCCGAAATCCGTGATTCAATAGAACAGGCAACAACAATTGTTCATTGCGGCGCAATAGCCGATTCACTTTATCAAGACCCTGACATCTTTAAATGGAACTATGAAGCGACAAAGCAAATTGCGGATATGGCGCGTCGGGACAGTGCTTTTCTGATCTTTATTTCATCTTGCACAGCAATCGCTCCGAAATCATTATATGGGTGGTCCAAGCGGGTCGCTGAGGACTACATCCGGGCAAACAATGAAAAGTATTGTATTTTGAGGCTCTACAATGTGTATGGTGCTGAGGACAATCGCCCACCCGAAAACCATTCTGTACCCGAAAAGCTCATGCGGCGGACGCTTCGATATGTGTTCTATCCGTTTCGCCGAGACTATATCCATGTAGAAGACGTGGTTCGTGCAGTCCATTATGCTGAGGACTTAAATATTACCGGCACCTATGATGTTGGGACGGGTCAAGCTGTTGAAGTGAAGGAATTGGCGAAATTAACCGATGGCGGATTCTATACAGAAACGACGGCTGCAGATGTTTTGGGAGAAAACCATCCACCGCTCGAACTGCAAGCACGTCCAGACTATATGCTTCCTGGCTTTAAAACAGTCCGAGATGTGTATTCTCAGTTTGTTGGAACCTAAAAGGAAAATGAACATTCAATACATACGGCATTTGTTGTAATCTTCTGTCTTGGTTATTGACCCAAGTTACACAACTTAACCACCGCTTACATCGCTACACGCAATGTAAATATCCCGCAGTCCTGTTGAAATCAAAACAGTAACACCAACCTTAGCAGAATGCATACTATTCTAAATGTCTCACAAAATCATTATATCCGTGGTGGTTCTGATCGCTACTTTTTTGTGCTTGCCGAGTTACTGAGAAAGCA
>JAPPMR010000483.1 GCA_028818995.1 Candidatus Poribacteria bacterium
CATTGGAGCTGAAAACAATTTCACGGTTCGTGTTGATGAAACTCCTGTTAGTATTACAGATCGTGATTACTTTAATAAACTTCAGTATCTCTGGCACTATGGAGATGAAAGTGAAAAATATGTAGATTTATGTAATAAATCAGATAATTTTGAACACGAGGAAAAAAGACCAGGGTCAATTCAGTATGAACATAATACACAGGACGCAACCTATCCTGTGAAAGGTTGGATTGGAACTGTTACAACACCAGCGGTGCTTACAGATAAAGATGTGAATGAAAATCTTAACAAGATTGTAATCATGGTTCGCGGTAAACTTGCACAAGAAGACATTCTTGAGGATATTAGAGAAGCAGGATTTTACAACAAATACCTTATAGGTGAAATACACGCAGATTTTCTTGATGAAAACGATTTACTTGATATTGCAACCAGCAATAGACAGGAGATAATGCGGCATGATCCGAGATATATTGCCCTTAGAAATTGGATAAAAAGCGAGTTGAGTTATATACGTGTTACATGGGATGATTTGCGCACTCTGCAAATAAATGAAGAGGCACAACAGATACCTGCGATTAAGGAATGGCTCCATGAATTACCATCCTCAAAGCGTCAACAAGCAAAGGTGTTCATTGATAAAATAGCCGAACTTGATATAGATGAACACAAGGATAGAAATCTGTTCTATAAACATACGGCTTTAGCTTTTGAGAATCTACTATACAAACAGTCACTGGATAAACTGGATAAAATATCAATAGAAACACTTCCAACTTTTCTGGAAATTATAGGTAATTTTGACGATTTTGAAGCCACATTATATTATCAAATTATCCAAGAGAGGTTAGAGATCATTTCTGCGCTGAGAGATAAGGTTGAAGACAACTCAGTGGAAAAAACGATCCAGAAACTTCTTTATGAACACCTCTGGCTGTTGGATCCTTCATGGGATAGAGCGACAGAAACACCGCATATGGAGCAAAGCGTAAAAAAAGAGTTTGAAGATATTGATGCTAAAGAAATACTCACGGATCCAGAATTGAACGGACGTTATGACATTAAATATAAAATGACAGCCGGAAAACATGTCATCATTGAGTTAAAACGTGCTGATCGGGTATTGAATCATAATGATTTGCTCAAGCAGGTTGAAAAATACGGAAATGCACTGAGGAAATTAATTCGGGAGACAGGCAAGAATGAACCTATTGAAATCGTCTGTCTTGTAGGAAGAGATCTTGAGCAATGGTCAGATGCCGAAGAGAGGGAACGGTCTAAAAGAACAATGGCAGAACAAAATGTCCGGGTTGTCCTCTACGATGAACTTATTGAAGATGCGTATCGTAATTATAATGCTTTTTTGCAACTTCGTCACGAATATGGCAGGGTTTATCGGCTTATCAAAAACCTTGAAATTGAAGTGCCAGAGGTTGATTAAGATGAGTTTTGATGAACAACACAATCATATTGTCGTTTTCACAGATGCCGGTAACTTTAAACCGCTGATGCTTTGTGTAACTTTTACATCCTGCTGCGTATACATCATATATGAGAAAAGTATTCAGACGATCGCGAAAAGGTAGATAGGACATTGGATGAGGTTTTAATTCAACTTGAACCAGATTAGAAATTAAAATTTAAAAGGAGTTAACAATGAATGGTACACAATATGAAGAATTCTGTCGGTTATTCTTAGTGAATGAACTTGGAATCTCTATTGACAAGATAAAGTCTGACAAAATTCTAAGCGCGATACGCCCTGGTTTAGCTGAATATAAAAATCAGATTGATCTTTGTTGGGAATATGAAGATAAACTCACTCAGAGTTTGATCATTGCAAATGTGAAGTGGCGCAGTTCGGATAAGATAAAGTAGATCAGCCCGATGTGTTGCTTATCCAGCAAGTTAAACAAGAGATTGCTGCCAATAAGGCAATGATGATTACCAATACTGATTTTACCGATGGAGCACGGAAGGCTGCTAAAAATCATAGAATTGCCCTTCATATAGTAAGTCCTATTTTCGACTACGCTGTACTACACCAGAAGGATCGAGAAATAATCCGAACCCAACTTCAAGAACCTTGTACTGGGAACAAACCACCTTATACTCACGAGGTTGTGCATAGAGCGTTTGATTTAGGGATAGATGTAGCGGGACAATCCTCAGATTCAGGCAGTACGGTTACTGATTCAAAAGCGAAGGTGCCAACGTACTCAAACCGAATGGCACAACCACGTTCATATACCCAAAAAGGACAAGGAGGACGGAGTGGTCCACCAACAGGCGGACGAGGAGGTTCTGGGAAGAAGGGACCGGGGCCTTCAAGAGGTGGTGGAAGACCATCTCGAAAGAGATAAGGTAGGCTCTCCCTCAGTATATGAGATGCCAGCTGACTTGAAGAAGGAATATAAAATAAGATGAACTTACCAAGGCATTGGGAAATTCTACCTTTTACAGATTGTTTGAAAAGGGTCAAAACGAAAAAAAAATCGGCAATTCCGAAAAGAAACTATCAGGAATCAGGCGAATTTCCAGTAATTGACCAAGGGGCATCATTTATTGCGGGTTGGACAAACTCAGCTGAGTCTGTAATCTCTGATAATTTGCCAGTGGTGATTTTTGGAGACCATACTCGTA
>JAPPMR010000388.1 GCA_028818995.1 Candidatus Poribacteria bacterium
AAGTTCGGCATCGCTTTTCCACATAGGAAAATAGCGTTGATGCTTTTTCATCGCGGTAATCAGCACTTCAGGCGGTATTTCCAGATGCGACTCACTAAAATTACCGACAATCGGTTGCGGATTTTCTACGAGATAGTTGACCGTATCAAGCAACTCCTCATCTAATTTGGGGAGACACCCTTCGGTTTCAAAAACGGTTCGTACCTGTTTTTCAATTGTGTCACGGCGTTTATTTGGACAGACGATGACACCAGCAGCGTGCAATTTCTGAATGTAGGTGTCCAAGTCTGACGATGCCAACGTTATTGGGTCGGGATGTAAAGAACGGTGTCCATACGTTATGCGTCCAGCGTGTGCCGCGCCGTAAGTGCAGTTGACAACTTTATCGCCGAGTAGTGCGACAACCCATCGGATTGGACGGGCAAAGCGAGCATAAGCGCGCGGTTCTTCAGTGTTTGTTTCCCACCGCATCGTTTTAGGAAAGCGGAGAGACTCAACCCATTCAGGCAGGAGTGTTTCTAACAGTTCACACGTTGAGATTCCTTTTTCAAGCTTGGAGGCGGCAATATATTCCCCACGTTCAGTTTCAACGATGCGGAGATCAGAGATTTCAACATCTTGTGACTTTGCAAATCCCATCGCAGCCTTTGTCGGTTCGCCATTTTCATCGTACGCGATACTTTTGGGTGGTCCTACGACCTCTGTCTCTTGGCTTTCTTGCAGCGTTCGGAGATCCTTGATAGCAAGCGTAATGCGCCGTGGTGTGCCGAATGTTTGAATTTCACCAAACGGAATTCTGTGTTCTGTGAGGGAATTGGTTGCGATTTT
This sequence comes from Candidatus Poribacteria bacterium, assembly GCA_028818995.1. Next base: position 829 of record JAPPMR010000388.1, read on the forward strand.
GTTTAGTTGTTCAAGGGCAGGCGGGACATAACTTGCGGGTATCTCCTCTGTGCCAATTTCAAAGAGGAGGTCAGAGGTTTCAGTGTTATTGGAAACCTTATCTGCAGAGGCTTCAGTGAGATTAGAAACCGCATCTACTGTGGCAGAGGATACCTCTATGTCAAATCGTTCCATCAGCGGGTGTCCCATCTCTTCGCGTTGTGTGACGTACGCGCGGGCGATACGTTGGGCAAGCCTACGCACACGTTCAATGTAACTCACCCGTTCTGTGACGCTGATAACGCCGCGCGCATCCAACATATTGAAGGTATGTGAACATCTCAATACATGGTCAGTTGCGGGAAGGACTAACCCAGCATCTAAACACGCGTGCGTTTCCTTTTCGTAGGTGCTAAACAGGTCAAAGAGCATATCTACGTTTGCCTGTTCAAAGTTGTAGGTTGAGTATTCCACTTCGCTTTGGTGGTGAACATCTCCATAGTTGAGGTGTTCATTCCAGCGGATGTCAAAGAAGGTGTCAACATCTTGCAAGTAAAGTGCAATACGTTCAAGTCCGTAGGTGATTTCAGCACAAATTGGATCAAGATCAATGCTCCCCATCTGTTGGAAATAGGTGAACTGCGTAACTTCCGCGCCATTCCACCAGACTTCCCAGCCGAGACCGGAGGCACCGAGAGTCGGTGATTCCCAGTCGTCTTCTACAAAGCGGATATCGTTTTTACGGGGAGAAATGCCGAGATGGTAGAGACTTTCAAGGTAGAGTGGCAGCACATTTTCGGGTGCTGGTTTCAGTATTACTTGGTATTGGTAGTATGCGCCGAGGCGGAAGGGGTTTTCTGCATATCTGCCATCGGTGGGTCGACGGACAGGTTCTACATACGCTACTTGCCACGGTTCTGGACCGAGGCATCGTAAAAATGTGGCGGGGTTAAATGTGCCTGCGCCGACTTCTATATCGCATGGTTGTTGAATAATACATCCGTGATCTGCCCAAAATTTCTCTAATGCCAATATTATTTCTTGTAAGGTCATATCTGTTTTTTGTTGTTTGCTCCGTTTGTGTTAGTTGTTTCGGGTATTTATTGTAGCATGAGGAGGAGTTTTAAGCAATGGATTTTCAGAAACGGTGTGAATTTTTCAATAGTTAGAGTTAAAATAGCTATCAGAGAGAGAGATTTAGTTGTACTTTTCCAACATTCTTAACTAAATTTCGGATTTACTCGAACTGCGCAGATTACACTGATTAGGGAAAAAGTCGCGGACCGGAAGGTAGCTCCTACAAGGAATTGAATTATCTGTGAATTAGATCTGCGGGGATTCAGTTTTAGTAATACTTAGTCGTAAAATAATAATCTAAGAGAATTGTTAATGTGAATGGAGTTCAATAATTCCTGTTGAGAACGAAATTTTAATATCAAAATGTGACAAGAAATTTAAGCCTAATACACCATCAATAGTTGATCCAAAAGGTAAGTCGTGGCATACGACATCGATATTTTCGACAGATTCTCCAATTGCTGTTAATTTACGTGCGGTGATGATTTTCGCTGGGACAATACCGCTGCCTGTGGTAAGTAGCACTACTTGTTTTGGATTTGAGAGATCGTATCCTAAATCTAAAGCAACTTTTGTGGGAATTGAGGTATTTGAGGCTCCAGTATCTAAAGCCACAATCACATTTCGGAAGTCATCAGTGTTGATACCGCCAACTGTGAGTCGGAGAACAATTAACTCATCTATCGGGTTGAAGGATATGTGTCCCATTATAACAGGTACCTCATCCCCTCTGGAAGTTTACCTGTAAAATGTA
>JAPPMR010000135.1 GCA_028818995.1 Candidatus Poribacteria bacterium
AAGAGTGGCGCGGTTTGCGAAGTTTGACACCTTGGGTTAAACAACCACCATCAGCGTATATCCGTCAACATATACGGATGACGCTCCAACCGATTGACGCACCACCCACCGCTGCGGAACTGCTTCAGATTGTCGGGCAGCTCGATTCAGAAGACATGTTGATGTTCTCAAGCGACTATCCACATTGGCACTTCGATTCACCTGATGAAGCCTTTCCTGCGCAACTACCTCAGTCGCTGACACGCAAAATCTTGTCCGAAAATGCGAGGGAATTCTATCGTCTCTAAATTAGTGTTCTGGGAACATGATGCAAGAGAACCATCAACTCCAATGATCAGTCAAAATCGGACATCATCTGGGTTTAGGCGTAATCTCGTTTATTGATGGGTTTAGGCGTAATCTCGTTTATTGACGAATTCTGATTCGATGTACTTCGACCAAGAAAAGTTTACCTGTATAGTGCTCAATATCAGGATTAACTGAAAGATAATCTATCAAGCGGGACACAATTTGTGGTAAGACTTCGGGGTGGTTTCTAACTTGAAGTGCTACAATGCCCTGATAGTTATTTGGTGGATAGTTAAATATATTGGCAAAATCACCGTTTAAGGATATAAGAATCATTCCCAGTTCTTGTGCCTTTGAAATGACAACTAAGTCCGGTGATTCAATAGGAAGATAATCTCTGAGGCACCAAACTTCATAACCGGCATCACGAAGGGTTTCAATAACAACATTAGGAACACACTGATCCGCCAAAAACCGCAAGCCCATTAAGCAACTTCCTCAAATTCGGCTAATTCGCGTGCGTAATCAAGACAAGCTTGAATCTGTATCGCTTTGACATCGGGAAATTCAGCGATGATTTCGTCTATTGTATGACCTGCCGCCAAGTATCCGAGGAGAAGACTTACAGGGGTTCTTGTGCCCTTGATACGCGGTTTACCTCGTAATATCTCCGGTGTGCTAACAATGTGATCTCTCCAATGAATTGGCATGTATATTCCTCCCCAATATAGAAGTTATCTCATTTATAGGATAACATATCCAGAGCCTATTTTCAAATGCAATTATTCCAACTTCATTCCAAACCTTTGCCAAAAACTTACACATTTTCTAATGCCTTTTTCCTTGACATCGGAACAAAATTTTATATAATGGAGAAATTAAACTTATTGATTTATGGAAAGTTTTCGGTGAACCTATGCCGTGACCGATTTTTTTTGAAAGGAATGATTTGTTAAGCAATGACACTTAAGGAACATATTGACGACATACGCGAAGGTTTAAAAATCAACCGCTATCCAGATGAGGCAGCAGTTTCACAAGGCATTGTGCTACGGTTACTTGGGACATTGGATTGGTCTACGTTCGATACTCAAGCTGTGTTTCCTCAATATGGCATAGAAGGAAGAAAAGTAGACTTTGCCTTGTGTCATCCACCATCAAAGCCGATCGTTTTTATTGAGGTTAAGCGAGTCGGAAATATTGAAGGGGCAGAGCGGCAACTTTTTGAATATGCTTTTCACGAAGGCGTTCCGATTGCTATTCTCACTGATGGTCAGAAATGGCGATTTTTCTACCCGATTGGGCAAGGAGATTATAGAGAACGTAAGGTACACGAGATGGATCTAATTGAAGGTGATAGCGAAGAGAAAGCCAAACGGCTGAACAGATACTTGAACTACGAGTCAGTCCGTACAGAGAAAGCTGTTGAGGCAATCAAGAAGGACTATGAGAAAGTTGTTCAGCAAAGACAGGTTGCAACACGTTTACCGGAGGCGTGGAGCAAATTAGTAGAGGAAGCAGATGAGTTTTTGTTACATACTGTAGCAGAGAAAACCGAAAATCTGTGTGGATATAGACCGACCGATGAACAGATGCTGGATTTTCTGAGAAGTCTACAAAGAAAAATTGGACCGGACAATGGTAATGGTCCTCCACCACCGCCTCCTAAAAACAAGAACAAAGGTCTTCTTGTTACCATGCCCGATGGAGAACAAATTAACCATAAGGTTTCAGCGACTACCTTCGCGGAGGTAATTGAAAAATTAGGAATAGAAAAGGTAAAAAATCTTAGACCTGAACTTAAGCTAAATGCTACTCCCCTCATATCTACTTTTGATCACCCCACATACGACCAGCGCAAGTCTGGGCAGTATTATATAATGACCCATAGCGATACAAAAACGAAAAAAAGACTTCTTGAGAGAATTGCTTCCGATCTTGATATCCAACTGAAAGTAGAAATAATCAGTAAATCATGAGATTTCCAGAGCCGTTATCCGTGCTTGTCTACGTTATGCAGTCTGGAAAATCTATGGACAGAAAATACTTACCAAGGAAGTCACTTGAATTCATTGAAACACCCGTCTTAATCCTATTTTCCACCCAACCGACGAGTATAGAGCAAGGCGACACCCCTACAAATCCACCAGTACCCACAGCAGCAAAGCTAAACTACGAAAATAATTCAAAAAGGAACAGTAATGACAACTCACGAGACACTTGAGGCAAAAGTCGATCAATTGTTTGCAGAATGGAACCGCTCAGATTCCCCAGGTGCTGCTCTGGCGGTTACCAGAGACGGTGAAATCATCTATAAACGGGGCTACGGGATGGCGAACCTTGAATACG
>JAPPMR010000084.1 GCA_028818995.1 Candidatus Poribacteria bacterium
TCACACACATGGCAGGGGCAGATACACCGGAAGCGGTTTCTGTGGATGCGCTCACGCGCCTCATTGAAGAAGCAGGATATATCCCAGTAGAACGCGATACACTTTACAACGAAATCATCCGAGAGGGCAATAGTTGGCACAGAAAAGCTGCTTAAGGATTGGTGCGGTGTCATTCTTGAACACGAAACCGCTCATTTATCCTATTTTGAATGGAGAACTTCAAACTGAAGAAATTGATCTTAGTGTCCATCTTCCGAGTCGTCTTGCGACTCTTTTGGGGAATAAAGAGTTAGATATTGGGTTGATTCCTATTGTTGAATACTTTCGTGCAAACGATCAAGGTAAAGGTTATCGTGTTCTTCCTAACATATCAATAGCATCGCAGGGTAGTGTGCTTAGTATTCAATTGTTTAGTCGTGTGCCAATTCAGAACATAAAACAAATTGCTTTGGATACAAGTTCTCGGTCTTCTGTTGCATTGCTAAAAATCTTACTCGCTGAAAAATATCATCTTTCTCCAACGTTTCTGCCTTGTGAACCTTCAATTGATCCTGCCACAGCAGAAACAGAAGCAGTTTTACTTATTGGAGATGCAGCACTCAAAAATCTCGGTGCTACAGAATATAGTCTTGATCTCGGTGCTGAGTGGCACGAATTGACAGGATTACCTTTTGTCTATGCATGTTGGGTCGCGAGGGGAGATGTGGAACTCGGTGATGTGCCAAATCTACTTTTAAAAGCGAAAAATCGGGGTGTCACACAAATACCTGAAATTGCACGGATTGAAGCGGAAAAACTCGGTTTACCTGAAAACCTCTGTAAAGACTACTTACAACATCACATCCACTATGACTTGGATGAATCGGAAATAGCAGGACTTGAACTTTTTTACAAACTTGCTGTGAAAAATGGACTCGTAGAATCAGAACGAACTTTAACTTTCGCATCCTAAATCATCCAACAACTAAACCGAATAGGTTAAGAAATGAATTCCGTTGAAGAAGCCACCACTACTGACGATATTACACAACAGTTTGAAGATTTTCTGAAAAGTTCCGGTCTCCGTTTGACTCAAACACGGATGGATGTTTTGAACCAGGTCTTTGCCTACCCAGGACATTTCCAAATCGAAGACCTATTAGTCCAGATGCGTCAAAACGGCTATCATGTGTCGCGTCCAACTATCTATCGCACACTACCGTTGCTTGTTAGAAGTGGGTTGCTAACAGAATTCATTGACGCACACAAAAACACCCGATACGAAAGCATCCACTCGCTCAAAGAGCATGCCCATCTCATCTGTTTGCGGTGTGGTCAGATCGTTGAATTTAAGGAGCCGCAAATTGATGCCTTGCAAAAATCTGTGTGTGAAGCACACCAATTCAAACCAGTGCGCTTTCGGAATGAGATAATTGGTTACTGTTCCGAATGTCAGGCAGAGTTAGAGACAACAACATCTACTGAGTCAGAACCCTCGTCCCCTACCGATTCTTGAGATCGCCCCAAGTCGTTGTCAGCAATCCTTTTGGATTAACGGGTAAACTTGCAACTTCAGCGTTTTCGTAATCCTCATCTGTCGGTGCATACTCTAAATCGCTTGACCAACAAAAAACGTCATATTGAACTTGGTTGGAACTTTGGCGGGTCCATATCATCATGACATTTTCACCATCCTGCAATTTATTGACAGTGCCACCATCCTTACCGAAATCACCTGTTCGCATCCATGCCCACTCAGGCACATTTTCTTCAAAAATGATGTCATCAGGACGCGCAAACGCAGGAGCAACCTTGGGGATAGTATCTCCATCGTCCCCCAAAACCCATAGCCAATCTGAATGGTTGCTTGGATTGATGAGACGTCCGATAAACCGCCAATCTCCCGCTTCTCCACCAGCGAGACTGATGTCAAATCTATAGAGCAGCCATCCTTGCCCACCTGCGTTCGTGACAATATCGCCATAGGCACCATCAGAGGGGTCTTTTGCCCCTTCTGCTTTACCTAATTTGTAAACATCTTCTGAATCGCGTTCGTCAAAATGTTCCGCTTGAAACCAAACTTGTTTACCTTTTCCGTATTCGGAAACCTTGATCTCTTCTACGGCAAACACTGTTACAACAGCCATTAACGCAAAACTAATGATAAGACCAATTACTAACTGATATTTAATGACCATGAGAATTCCTCCATGGAAATCCAAGAATAAAGTAAGTATTCTTGGGTTTTATTTCAATTATGTCCGTACTTTTTACCGGGTAGACTGTATTTGAAACAAACTGCAACTTGATGTATTTGAGTTTAGCAAAATAGTAAGAAAGTTGCAACCGTTTTATAGTGGATTTACATCTGAACTGTGAATCAACGCTGAATGCGCGTTTGGCATTCAGCCAAATCAACGCCAAATGCGCGTTTGGGATTCGGTGGGTCGCGAGCTGGAGCTCGCTCCTACAAAGAAATCGGGGTTACAAACCCCTCCTACAAGAGCACTACGCGACAATTGAATGGCTCTGTCCACTATCTGCAGGGTTATTTAGTTTTCGGTTTTTCGGGCGAATTTTTTACACCTGCTATATCCCCCAGGCCGGTAGGTGCGGTTTCTAACCGCACCGAATTTGGATCAAAAACCCTC
>JAPPMR010000236.1 GCA_028818995.1 Candidatus Poribacteria bacterium
AATTGTGTGGACTGTTTTGCAGTGCACACAGTCCGAGACTCAACCCTGAATTGGATGTTTCAGTGGATGTCAACATAGCCGAATCTATTTATGAGGAAGGAACTCCGTGGAAAGAGAAGACGATGTTCAGTTAATTCACGCTGTTTTATCGGGCGACGACGCGGCATTTGACACTTTAGTTCAAAAATACCAAAAAAGCGTTCACGCCCTTGCGTGGCGGAAAATCGGTGATTTCCATTATGCAGAAGAAATTACACAGGATACTTTCCTCCGCGCCTATCAAAACCTTTCAACGCTCAGAAATCCGAGCCAGTTTCTTGGGTGGCTGTATGTCATCGCGAATCGGCTTTGTCTGAATTGGCTACGCAAACATAAGCCCGCGAATCAATTGCAATCGTTGGAGGACACACCTATGGAAGAAGTGGCGAAATCTGCTTATGCGCGTTACGTATTGGAACAACGCGAGATGGAAGCAACTGAACATCGTTTTGAAATCGTCAAAAAACTTTTGGAAAAATTGCCGGAGAGCGAACGTACGGTAATGACGCTCTATTACCTCGGCGAAATGACCACGAAGGAAATTGGCAAATTCTTGGGAGTGTCGGTGGAAACGATAAGGACTCGGATGCATCGTGCCCGAAAACGGCTACAAGAAGAAGAGAAACTCTTGGTCCAAGAAGTGCTCGGTGGCGTGCAGATATCAGCGAATATAAGGCAGAACATCATGCGCGAAGTTGTTGACATGAAACCAACATCCTCTCCGAAAATGGAACCGTTCTTGCCGTGGGTAGCTTTTGGTACTGCTGTAGTTGTAGCGACCCTATTGATGTTCAGTGCCAGCAGCCGATACCTCACCCGTTTTCAGAAACCCTATAGTTTTGAGGTTGAATCCGAACCTACAGTTGAAATTATTGATGCCCCTATCGTCCTTGAGACTGACGCAAAACCATCCGTGCGGAATCAGGTAGGAAGGACTGTGGATGCTGATGAAGACAAGGGGAACCGTGGTAGCAAGCTACAGGAAATTCAGTTGCCGCAGAAAACCTCGGATACCGTCAGTGATGTAACAGATAATCCGTTAGTCGTCTCACGCATGGAAAACAGAAGTTTCCCTTCGGTATTTCAGGCATGGGATGATCTTATCGGATCTATAGGGGATGAACAGACATCGGGAAATATAGAGTCTTTGGACACTGAGATACTTTACACAGAAAGTCTTACGAAGCACGATCTTCATTGGAGCCCATTCTTTGGACTGTGGTGGGATACTTCCGTGGCGGAACCTACTTATGGGCTGTCAACTCGGTTGGGTGGTGAATTGGAAGCGGCAAAAACCATACGTCAACAAAGACTCTCGCGAAACGCGAATATGTTGTTTCTCGTTGAAGTTCGCATTCATAACCATTTGCAATCCTCTGCGTTTCCGCCAGATTCCGATTTCTGGCTCAGAGATAGTAACAACAGGATTATCGAAAATAGGAGTGACGAGTACGTGATGGACTTCTTGAATCCAGATTTGCAGGATTTGCTTATTCAACGGATTGTTGCAATTGACAAATGCGGGCTTTTTGATGGTGTCATGATAGCTGGATTCAATGCAAATGCCACGGATTTTATTGATCGTCATTTTCACGATGCCACAGATGAAGAGATTATTGCAGCAACAACCCGAATTTTACAAGAAGTTCGCAGACGCGTGCGAGACGATTTTTTGATACTCGTCAACACCGACCGAACAAAACCGACAGCCTACACCGAATATGTCAACGGCACTTTCATGGATACCCGACGCGGTTCCAAAGACAGTTATACCGGCGAAGGACTACAGAGAATTGAGGACGTGCTCCTATGGGCAGAAACACAGCTGAGAGAACCGCGGGTTAACTGTTTAAAAGGTGAAGGAATCGGGACATCGTCGCCAGATAGCCCGGAGAATATGCGTTGGGCGCGCCTGTTCACAACACTCAGCCTCACACACTCTAATGGCTATGTGCTGTATACCGATGGCATGCGCTCCGTTGATCCTCAAGCACAGGACCATTCCCATTATTGGTACCCGTTCTGGGATGCAGATCTCGGACAACCTGTCGGTGAAAAGGCACAACTATATGAAAATCAAGAGGGTTTATTCATTCGCGAGTTCACCAACGGCTGGGTAGCCTACAATCGTAGCGGAAAGCCACAAAACATACAACTACCCATGCAAGTTACCGCTGTCACAAGTGGTATCACCACTACACACCACACGATCTCTGATTTAGATGGCGAGATTTATCTGAAATAGGAAACGGGTTCATCTTAGGACTTACGCAAACATACGATAAATCGCATTCCTACAAATATATCCCTTGGAAGGATGTGTTTTTCTCAAAAGCAGTATGGTCCGAAGTCGCGCAGTTCATTGCGCATTGCGTAAGTCCTGTCTACTACAACTTGTCAATCAAAACTTTGGTAAAAGGAGAAAACACATGAAAAACTGGAAAATTTTTGTTACTTTTGTTTGCTTATTGATGTTTGTTTTGAGTTATCAAGGTGTTGATGCTCAAGAGAATCTAACACAACAAGTGTCCGCTATTTTTCAGCAAAACTGCTTGAATTGTCATGGACCCTCCGGTTCCT
>JAPPMR010000513.1 GCA_028818995.1 Candidatus Poribacteria bacterium
GCCTTTCACCTGTTCAATTTAATTTGGAGGCACCGATTATTGTCCTTGTTGAAGCAAAGAACGATAACCTTGAAATTGGACTTGGACAGTGTGTAGCAGAAATGGTTGCTGCCCAATACTTTAACGCGGAAGAAGGAAATGACATTCCATGCGTTTATGGTGCTACCACTTCAGGCACAGAATGGCGATTCCTAAAATTGGAAGGTAAAAAACTTGACATTGACATGCTACCCTACCAAATTGAACGGTGCGACAAAGTTCTCGGTATCCTTGCAAGTATGGTAGCACAAAAAGCCTAAGATCTAACCGAATCCTTTTACAAACTAATCACAATAGAAGAGCAGAAATGAACCTTTCCGAAAAAATTGAAAACGCCCGAATGACACTTGACGCACATGTTCGGGAGATTGTTAACTGGCACTTTAGTCCAGAAACTGGATGTCCATTCTGGTTGGAATTCGCAGAAAACTTGGATTTTGATCCACGAAGAGAGATCAATGGTTATGCCGATCTCAAATGTCTTGGACATTTCCAAGATGAATGGCTTCGTGGTGGTCCTGTGAGACGGTGGGTTCCAAAAGCGTATGCCGATAAACCGATCTATGTTTTTGAAACCGGTGGCTCAACAGGTATACCGAAATGTCGTATCAGTATCCGAGATTTCCATATTGATTACGAGTTGTTCAGTGAAACATTATCCGATGAAAGTTTTCCACCCGGAAGCGATTGGCTAATGTTAGGTCCCACCGGACCACGCCGATTAAGACTTGCTGTAGAACACCTTGCACAGCATCGTGGCGGTATCTGTTTCCTTGTTGACCTTGACCCGCGTTGGGTGAACCAGCTTGTGCGTTACGTGAAACATCAGGAATTAGATGCGTATAAGAGTCATGTCATCTCACAAGCACTTAACGTTCTAAAAGCACATGAGAACGTTCAATGTCTATTTACCACACCTAAACTGTTGGAAGCCTTATGTGAGAAAATTTCATTAGAAAAAGTTGGTATAAAAGGTATCTTCTGTGGCGGCACCGAAATGGACGCGCAATTCCACCGTTTCGCACGCGAGGAACTCGTGCCGGGAATTGATTTTGTGCCGACCTACGGTAATACGCTTATGGGATTAGCCACTTGCAAGCCATTTCATCCTGCTGACAACTATGCGATTATCTATTATCCGCCGCAACCGCGCGCTGTTATAGAATTAGTTAACCCAGAAAATCCAGAGCAACTTGTTGATTACGGTGAAACCGGACGCGTGATGCTTACGACATTAACTAAAGAATTTTTTATCCCCCGTTTTTTGGAACGTGACGAAGCAGAACGCGCTGAACCGATTCCAGAATATCCTTGGGATGGTGTTGAAAATCTACGTTTACTTTCTGAACTGCAAGAAACTGTTGTTGTGGGTGTCTATTAAAGTTTCGTAATCAAAGGAGATAAACATGGAACAGATTCAAATTATTGAAATAGAAGATCCGATTTACGAAGAAACCTATACCGCCCATATCCAAAAAAATGGTGCCGCGTGGTCGGGATGGATACCGGAAGTTCCTGAAGTAAAGTGTGATGAAAATACACAAGAAGAATTGCTGCAAACACTTGTAGAAAAACTTCATGAAACCTTAGTCGCTGAAGATGAGGCTTGGGAGAAGCAAATTGAGGAGGATGTGAAAGCCGGAAAACTGGATCACCTTCGCAAAGAAGCTCTTGAGGATTTACGGGCGGGAAAGTGTATTGATCTATAGGACTAACCGTAGGTTTTGGGAGTTCTATCATGAACTTCCGCAAGAAATTCAAAAACGCGCAGACGAGAAGTTTGAACTGCTGAAGCAGAATTCAAAACATCCTTCCTTGCGGTTGAAAAAGGTTGGACCAGATTGGGCTGTGCGAATCAGCAAAGGCTATAGGGCTTTGGCAGCGGAAGAAGATAGTAGTTTAGTTTGGTATTGGATTGGGAAACATGATGAGTACATGAGGCGGATCCGAGAAAATTGACGAAGCAGATCAAACCGAACCCATCCCTGATGAGAAGGTTAAAATCTCTGTCTATTTCTAAACTACAAGAGAGTGTTGTAGTAGGTGTTTACTAAATCGTCCTAACAAACAGGAGAAAAATAAGGTGATAGTGGACTTTAGTAATGTTCTTAGCAGTACAGCGAGTGTGCAGGTGCAAGCACATTGGGACCCAATCGCAGATGCCACTTATAACTTGCATCAATTGACGGAGGAGCAGTTTGCTCGGGCAAAAACAAAATGTCCAGAATTAGCGAATATGGAATGGGAACAAGCGTTGAAACTTTTCAATCCTAAACCTGCACACCCATTGAAGAACTACAGCCAAACCGACTTTCAAGTTTTTCTACCGTCTTCGACTGCTAATGTAGGGGATATTTGGGAATTTGACCCGAAAGGAATTCTCCCTTTCCTCTATCAGTTTCACCCGGGAGCAACAACGGAGATCACCGTCTTTTCCCGCAGAACACATAGATATGAAGGGGCAAAAGCGTGTCTACGGGCAATTTCACCCAATTACGCCGAAGTTGTCTTCCGAATTCATGCACAGTTCGTGCTGGACGCGTCTGGTATCCGTTTGTTGCCATCACAGTTTGCAGGAC
>JAPPMR010000106.1 GCA_028818995.1 Candidatus Poribacteria bacterium
CATTTGGTTTCCGTGCCTCCAGCAGTGATAGTCGTCCGATCAGTACAACTGTCGGCGGCGGCATTGAGGATTTCTATAACGGCACAGTTCGTAGAGCATACCTACAAACCACGCTTAAACCGAATGGGCATATCAGTGTGAGCGCACAATACCAATTTAACCAGATAGTTAATCTCCCAACAGCGTATTTTACCGATGCGGAGCCTCATCCTGTTTACGTCAACCTTTTCAGAGGTAGGTTGGATTACTCCTTTACTACAGGACTTTTTGCAAAACTGTTTGCACAATGGAATGCCGATACGAACGTTGTATCTACCAACTTCCTTATCAACTACATCTATCGTCCAGGAAGCGATTTCTATTTCGTTTTCAATCAGACATATGATACGAATGGCACTACCAAGTCTCGCCTGTTGGACTCAACTGTGGTTGCAAAGATGACCTATTGGTGGAATCCGTAATGCGGGATGAAATGCTGTGATGTTTTGTAGGAGTGATCTTTTGTGACACTCGGTACAATGCAGGTAAAGAACCGAAAACTGGACAAATTTGCTTTGACCGCAAATAAAGATTGACACAAGATTGAAAAATGTGTTATAATTGTTATAATTTAAAGTACGCTTATGCTAAAATAGGAGCTGTGTTTTATATTTGTAGATATTGATAAGCGTTTTGGCAGCATTTGATACTGAAAAGAATTGCGAATAATTATTGAACATTTTTTCCACTTTAGATATCTTAATCTTAATATAGGAAACACGCACAATCTTAATATAGGAAACACGCACAAGTCGTGTGCTGGGACCGAAACTATCCTTCTTCTCTTTATAGGAGGTAAAGCAGATGAATAGCAGAACTTCCGGTATGCTCAGTCAAATGCAGCAACGCCGGGCAGAGCGTAAAAAACCGAAGCGTTTTGTCGCGTTGAAAAAGGTTTCGCTTGATACCAGCCAGCAGCACAGCATTTCCACAGCACAAGCGAACATGCCGAAGCATACTATCACACAAAAGCACGTTGGACGGAGTTCCGTCGCGCTTACGGCTGCGATGGTATTTCATATCCTTATAGCTATTATCATTAGTGTCTTCTATATCAAAGATCGGATTGAATCTGAGCAGGAAACGTTTGACATCAGTATCGTCACAGAAGATGTCAAGACGAAGCGCCGGTTCATACGTCGGGAAACGCCGAAGTTCAACAAGGCACAACAGACACAGCAGCAACTTGTTTTCCGGCGACCGGTAACGACTGACACCAAACAAGCACTATCGAATGAGAGTTTTGTGATCCCAGGTATAGAAGCAACCGATGATCTCTCAACGCCCGGTCCTGATGAAGGACCAGCAATTATAGATGTTGACCGGAATTTTGTGAAGCCAACAACGACCATTGAGCCTGAAAACAAAGCACCCGCCCTTGAACTAAAACGCGAGGCACCATCACTGATTAACAAACTTGATGGCCCTGCACTTGATGAAGGACCCGGGTTGGATAGCGTTAATTTCGAGTCTGAGCCAGGAGTCGTGCCTCCGAAGAAGAAGTTTCAAGTGGAACCCGATTATCCGGAGAGTGCCAAGAAGGCAGAGAAGGAAGGCGAGGTTATTTTACAGGCGACCGTTGATGAGAAAGGGAACCCGAAAGATATTAAAGCACTGACGAATCTTGGGTTTGGACTTGAGGCGGCGGCGATTGCAGCGTTGAAAAAATCCACTTTTCATCCGGCCATGAAGGGTGGTCAACCTATCAGCAAATTAGTTCAAATAGGCTATAAGTTTACGCTTAAAGACAACTAACGGTATCTGTTATTGACAAGCCTATTTAGGTTCCATTTCGTCTGTTTTGATATAGATGTCAGAAAAGCGGTAAGTATCCAGCGTTCACCCGATCTTTAGCAAGCCTTTTGCTGCGAAGTTACGGACTAAGTTTACAACTGAATAGCGTGCTGTGTCAGCGATTTGTGTCTGTTCAAACGTCAATCGGGCAATTTCTTCCTCAACGGCTTCTGCCTGTGATGCTGACATGTTTTCAAAGAATCGATCATGTATAGCAGTTGATGCGTTGTGTAATGCAAGGGCTAAGGTTGGTTTGTCCAGCACTTGTAAGATAGTTTTAATTGCTTCATTCTCCAAATTTCCCAGATCCTCAAATGTAAACAGCTGCTCGGAAACAGTATCTACCACTCCCGGTTGTTTTTCTCCTAACGCTTCCAACAACTCATTCTGTGCTGTTACGTCCATATATGACAACAACTTTGCAAGGTTCAATGTGCCTTCACCCAAGAAGGTGGTTTTTCGGATCGCTTCCTTAATCTTGGCGATCTGTTCGTTCCAGATGAGCATTGCACGTTCGGAATCAACGGTCTCTGTTGTCGCCACTTTCTCAGCGATACTTACTTGTTTGTCAAGGGGCAATTGCGCGAAGAGTTTTCCAGCGTGCTCAGCGAGTGTCTTCCCGGTAGGTTCACTATTTAAGTGTGAGCACATTACGAGAAACACCGCAGCATCGCTATCATCTACACTTTGAAATGCCGCTAAGGCGACTTGTAGATGTGTTTCGTCGAGCAAAGCGGTCAGTTCTTGCAGCGCAGCCTCATCTAAGAAGGTTGGTGTAGCG
>JAPPMR010000134.1 GCA_028818995.1 Candidatus Poribacteria bacterium
TCCGACCTTTTCTATAAACATATCGTCCCTACGGGACTGAAGACCATATAAATATGATAATGGCTTTCAGAACACATTCTTTTGTGAAATATAGTTATATAAATAGTTATTTAACACAACTCGTAAATTTTAGGAAACTTGGACACTCTGACCCAGCGAGGTTAGGAAACCTCGCCTACTGGGACGGAAGTGTTTAATTGTTTTATACTCACTTTAGACTGTCAACCACGTATCGATTACGGAACAGAGTTCGACGCATCGGCGGCATCTCTTCAAGCAATTTTGGATGCGGTTTGTAAACCCTTGCATAACCGCTATCAACTGGGCTATATAGGTTGAAAATTGCTATTCTATCGTTGTCGGTATTTGTCCACGGATTCGCACTGTGCGTGAGTGCTTCTGTAAAAAAGAGTAGTGAACCTGATGGACAACCGTAAGTACTCCAGATATCTGACTCTGGATTTTGAATTTCAGGTGGTGCTGTATAAACAGATTTATGACTACCTGTTACCAATAATGTTCCACCCTGCCCTTTTTTCACCTCATTCAACTCCCACACAATGCGGGTGTGCGGACTATATCCTTTGCCGGGGAATGCATTATAATAGTGCACATCACCAGGGAAACGGAGCAAACCGTTGCCGTTATGTGGCCCAAACCCTCCCATGCCAGGCGTTCGATAGAAAAGATTAGTGCTTTCTACTGTAAAACCGTAACTCTCCCGACTCGTCACCGCGGGATGTGCTGTGAATTCATTGAGAAGTGAGACAACAAGCGGATGGTCAATTAATTTTTGAAGGGGACCGCCAAGCGTACTCCGTTCATGTTCTGGAATAGAATCGGGTTCATGGTGAAGTCTGTAGCCGAAATCACGCATTTCTTTTAGTTCACTGCCCGTAAATACTTCAGGTATTAAAAACCAACCGTGTGTATCAAATGCGTATATCTGTTCAGATGTCAATTCTGGGATGGCTATACCATCAGCGTTGTGAGTTGGCAGTTCACATGTTCCTGCTGGCAAAGATGCGTTAAGGGTGTTGTTTTCCAGTTTTTCCATTTATGTATTCCTTCGTTAAATCTCCATAGGATATGCGGAAGTGCGATTACCAAAATCACCGTTGACAACATTACCACCTGCGTAAGTCTCTCGAAATAGCGTTTGTCGTTGAGATGGCATTGCTTCCAGAAGTTCGGGGTGCGGCATCCAATTAGACCAACGGCTTGCCACAGTATTATATAAATTTGAGACCTTCACACGGTCTACAACAGTGGGATGAGATGTTGCATGTCCATTCATCTGCATTATAGATTCCGTAAAAAGAAAAAGCGATCCTGGTGGACATTCATAAGTATCCCAGAGCGGTGAATTTTGATCCTGCACTACCTCTGGTGCTGTATGCGCAGCTTTGTGACTCCCTGTTATAAACCGAAAATTATTCGTTTCCGTATTAACTTCTGATAATTCCCAAATCGCGCGCGTTAATCCACTCCATGCACGTCCTGGAACGCATCGGTAAATATGAGAATCGCCGGGTAACCGAAACAGACCATTCCCTTTATACGGAGTAAATTCCGATACAATGTCCTTGTCCTCATTACCAGAAATTACATCGGTTTCTTCCAGTCGGAATCCGTAGCAATCTTCACTGGCAGCGGGCGGATATGCCAAAAATTCATTCAAAAATCCAACAACTACCGGATGATCAACAAGTTTCTGTAATGGACCGCCAAGTCCGCAACGTTGTGGTTCAGGTATGCTATCAGGTTTATCGTTCAAACGTTCGCAAAAATCACGCATCTCAACTATTTCTGCGTCGGATAAGACACTCGGAATTAACAGCCATCCTTTACGATCAAAGTCATATTTTTGTTTTTGTGTAGGGATAACGACGAGTAATCCATCTGCATTGGTCTGTGTCAACTCTTCTGGTTCTACCTCAACTGCACTACCAAGGTTTTTGTTAACAATAAATGGTTTTTTCGTTGCAAGTTCTCTGTAAGCCATCAAATGCTCCTTCTAAGTCAATGTTCACATAAAACAGTTTAACACGTAATCAACAATCTGTCAAAAACTTAGAATTTACTGGGTGTGTAAATATTTCTGCACTTGCTGTTCGCTGATTACACGGGTCCTGTAGGAACGACCTCAAATCAACGCCAAATGCGCCTATGGCATTTGGCGGGTCGCGACCGGGAGGTCGCTCCTACAGAAGAAATCCAAGTCAATACCCAATTGTCTGTGGCAATTGAGAAATCGGCGTTGTAAACCCCTCCAACAAGAGTTGTTGTATTCATGCAAAAACTTTACACATCCGAATTTATTGCCGAGGCATTCAATTTTCGTCTAATTATCCGTTTTAGTCGAAAAGTTGGCATCTAAAAATCGTTACCCAGATGCACGAATTGATTGTGTTTTTCTTCTCTTTTCGTTGGAATCATCACCTTAAAAAGTTACCATTTGGTAACTTTTTTCATACCGTGGTAACTTTTTGAAATTCGCTATAGACTCCGTAGCCGTAGGGTTTATTGACATTTTATTTAGGTTTTATATTTTTTATCTGCGTTGAGGACACGGGTTTCCTTTGCTGGATATATTTTGATAAGTTTTGCGTT
>JAPPMR010000597.1 GCA_028818995.1 Candidatus Poribacteria bacterium
ATACTATATCAAACGCTATCGCAGAAGACCATGAGACATTGCTGGAAACCCTGCGTTATATCTGTAGAGCCGCAGGCTTCCGGACGAATATTGATTGTACCGCCGCAATAGATTGCGACAGGAGATATGAGCACAAAGAAGGAGAATATACTTGTCATTGTGAGCGACGTGAAAAGATGTTTGAAACCGATATTCTGCGTCTGCACGAATACTTTGACGGTGTTCGGACTGGAGGCGAAGCATTGGGCAGGCTACGCTCTGTGCTGGAAATTTTGATACTGTTGAATATCTTGCGATTCTTTGTCAACAAAATTCCAGATTATCTTGATACCTGCGCTTTTGTGTTAGATGGCCCGCTGGCTATCTTTGGGACACCTGCTTCTATACTACGTCCAATCCGCGAAGAGTTGAAAAGATTAAATGAGGAAGCACGAAAAGCTAATGGGACGGATATTGTCGTGTTCGGTATAGAAAAGACCGGACGTTTCAAGGAGCATTTGGAACAACTGGATTGGCAGGACGGGGTAGGTCCAGGGACGCGCTTTCCTGAGCAAACAGTGATAGCACTGGATGACGAATATATCAAGAACAACATCGTTCCTGCAGACAAAAAAGGAAAACCTTTTGGTGAAGATACCCATTTTGGTCGAGCTATTCTCTACAAGACCAACAAAGGTGAGCATGTCGTCATTCAAACCGCCATGCTGAACCAAATATCGGAAGATTTCAGAAACAATTCTCCGGAATGCTATCCAAGGTTGGGGGATGTTCTTGATGTTGTGGACCAATTGGCAACCCACATCTATGATGGTGGTTTCATGCCTTTGGTACGCGCTCATGCCCATGCTGCGATTCCGTTAAAACGAGGCACGGATATCATTAAGAGTCTGCTTGAGGAGGACTAATGCATGCTAAATTGGAATTATAGCAATGCTGCCGGACGCTGGGCTGGTTTCGGACCATACTATGCTATGTTTCCCGTCAATTTTGCTAGACTGGTTGTGGAACAAATGACTCCCAAAGGTGGCAGTGTCTTGGACCCTTTCTGTGGACGAGGAACTGCGCCCTTTATTGCTCAAGCTACTGGCCGTGCTTCGTTGGGTATTGATATAAATCCGGTGGCTTGGGTATTCGCCAAAGTCAAAACCTCTCCCGAACCAAGCACGGAGAAACTGGTTAATCGCTTGGATCACTTGCAGCAGGCGGTACGTCCTGCTGATAGAAAGGCAGAGAATGAGTTTCAGAAGTGGGCGTGGTGTGAAGAAGTATTGGGGTTTCTGAACGCCGCTCGGCGCGAATTGGATTGGCGGGAAAACAGAACAGACAGAACATTGATGGGATTTATTCTCGTCAACCTTCACGGTAGATTACGCGATGGCGTGAGTAATCAAATGCAGAAATCGCGAGCAATGGGGCCAGATTACGCTGTGCGCTGGTGGAAAAAAAGAAAAATGTGCCCGCCCGAGATAGACCCGTGTGGATATTTTCGTCAAAGAATTAGGTGGCGTTATTGGCATGGTATCATAGAACGCAAACAGGTCGCGGAAATTATTCGTGGAGACTCATCTACTTTTCTTTCTGGCTATAAAAATACGAAGTTTGACCTTCTATTTACTTCACCACCATATTTCAGTGTCACAGACTATCGGCAGGATAGCTGGATTCGATTGTGGTTACTGGGAGAAGGTCCGCCTTTGCCTGACTGGAAAAAAGATCAAAGAACTACCCGCCGAGAATGTTACCCCCAAATGCTGTTCGATATTTTTTCTTCGGCCAGCCGATTGCTTAAGCCGTACAGTGTCATTTGGGTACGAACTGATGCCAGAGCGTTTACAAAAGACGCAACTTTGAAAACCCTGCGTTTTTTGTGGCCGTGGAGAAAGTTATTTATGAGACACGACTGTCCCCAAAAAAAGACACAAACAGCGCATTTCGGAAATAAACCTTCTAATTTAGGAGAGATTGATTTTGTAATGCCAGGAAGAAGATCCTTGCCCCCCTCGTTCTCAGCTTGGGAGCAGTTGTAAGCTACAACTTTTCAATTTCTGACCAGCCTGCGTTCTAACACACAGGCAGAGCATCCCACCATATTCCCAACGTAAAATTTATCCTCCAAAGTCTTTATCCTCAGACGCCTGGGTCAGTTTGAAGTGCCGGTGGTTTCAAAAATAATTTTGAGTCGGGTACCAGTGGCCTGAGCGATTTTCTGCAATGTTTTAGTGGATGGGTGGACGCGCCCGCTCTCAAGCCGCGCAATGACCGATTGCGTTGTCTTCAGGAGCTCGGCAAGTTGCGCTTGCGTGAGCCTGGCACCAATTCGGGCCTCAATCAGCACGCGAGTCAGGTCAAACTCCGGATCGAGTTCTTCATAGGCCGCCCGATATTCTGGGTCATGGCTCCATTTCTTGTGCAAGTCACTTACTTTACTCATTCCCTGATCTCCTTTGCGCGTCGTAATGCCAGGTCAATCTCCCTGCGCGGCGTCTTACAACATGCCTCCACAATACGCGACCCCTTTCTGGTGTGTCGCGTGTTTTTATTTTTTCTTATCGCCCGGCTTTCGCACCGGGTATTCATAACGGTCTCCCCTGGCGTCGTAGGAGACACTTAGCT
>JAPPMR010000482.1 GCA_028818995.1 Candidatus Poribacteria bacterium
CGTTGATTCAAGTGCCGACACGCTTGACAAGAACAAGAGAAGTGATACGCGCAACATATTTGCTCATTATGGTCAGAAGTTTGCAATCACAGATGATGTCTTCTTTGCACTTGTCCCAGAAATAAGTGGTATGCGAGTCGCTCGCTTATCTGTTGATGAGAATAAACTTATGTTTGTTGAAGGAATACCTCCATTTACTGGGGATATTAATGTAAATGTCCTGTCTAATAAGGACGAAAAAGCAGAAAGTTTAAAAGACAGCCTACGCAATAATAAAGAAATATTGCCTCCAGCACTTAGGGAGGAGGTTGAAAGATCATTAGAAAGTTATGACAAATCGGATGAATATAACCGTGCCGTAGATGAATACATTGCCATTCTTGAAAAAGGAGAGATATTATTCGGAGAGTTTACTGCCAGTGGTGGAAAGTTTTACTTAGAATACAAACGCGAACTTTTCAAATGGGAACCCGGCAGCTCAACGTGGTCCAGCACAGGTTTAATCGATGCTGGAGAGCAGCGCCCTTACGGTAGGGAAGGATTCCGGCTCGCTGTTTCAGATGATACAGTCTATGTGGGAAAACGGGATGGTCATCTCTTTCAATCGCTTGATGGCGGAAACACATGGAAAGATGTTACGCCAAACCTTCCTATTTCCTTTAACCTTTTCAAAGAGATAGTTTTTGAAGGTTCAACGGTTTATGTTGGCACTGATAATGGCGTATTAACTTCAAATAATGGTGAAAAATGGTCCGTACTTACCGATAACAATGGGGATCGAATTGCAATGGACTCTTTAGCAATTGCAGGCACTGAGGTTTACGGTGCATGTGATGCAGGTGTTTATCAATTAGACAATCAAGGTATATGGAAACTGAGCTGGCCGGAAGTGCCAGATAGAGTACGTGACCTTGTTTTTAGTAATGATAGGTTTTACATTGCAACCAATCGTCTGGGGATGTTCCACATTCCGCTTAAAAAAAGCGATGAATAATATCGTAGGATGTTGAGAACAATCATAAAAATCTTTTATGCATATCCATCATTTATAGTGAAATGTAAAATATGTGCACACCCTGGTAGGTGCGGTTTCCCAACCGCACCATAAGCGCCAATTTAGCGATTGGCCGCACCCCGGTAGGCGTGTTTTGTAAACGCGCCGAACCAGACTCAACCGCTATAAACGGCGCGTTTCCAAAACGCGCCAACCTTTGGGAGATAAATCGGGCTTACAAAGCCCTCCAACAAGAGAATCAGACACTAAATTGACGCCTATAGTGCGGTTTCCCAACCGCACCTACCAGAGTGTAAAAGTAATTATAGGTTTCACTATAAGTCAAAAGGAGTATTAAAATGAAAAAGGTTCTTGTCCCAACTTGTGTAGTCCTTTGCATAATAGGAATATTCGCTGTATGGTATTTCGGACATCAGCGTTCCAACCAAAAAGAACTGAAAAGTGGATCTAAGGACAGTGTGCTTATAGAAAACCATCCCCAGGAAGAATCATCTGTCTCTGAGCCGACACAGAAAACAGGCAAGGATGATGCCGCGAGGGAGATAGAAACTAAAAGAGATGACTCATACCCAGAAAAGGTCAACGCCGCTGGTGGTACTGCTAAAAACGCTGTTTTAGAAGGTGGAAAGGAGCATCAGAAATTGTCCTCTGCTGAAGAGGTAGCAGCAGCTAATGCCTTTGAAGCTTATGTAAAGACTGAGATAGAATTCGATTTCCTTACTGAGTCCTTAAAGGAAGCACTTGAAGCAAGTACCTTAGACTGGGAGCATATAGATTCGGTACATAAGGATCGTAAAGATGCCATGGTGCGCCGGAAGGAAGCACTCCAAAATCTCGCTGTGTATTCAGAAGCAGCAGCAGAGATATTGGCAGCAGAAGAGACTCTCTCAGCAGAAGATGCGGCTCGTATCGCAGCCATAAAAGAAGAACTTGAACGGGAAGGAACTGAGATGATAGTTGATGAGCAAAAACGGTCTGCCGGAATTGAAGAAATGAGAAGGCAGATTGAGGAAATGAGAAAACAGATTTTTGATGGATTTTCACCTGAACAACAGCGGACTTTATTGGATGAGTTACCAGATTTAAAGGAACTACTTAATGAAGATTAATAGACATTATAATGAATCTGACTGTGCTATCCAGAGTGCTGTTGAATCTGGGGATATCCACTCTGAACGTTATCGGAGTTATGTTGTTTTGAAAATATGAAAAACTACAGAATTTTAAGGAGATAAAAATGAAAAGTAAATTTCGTATTTTAAGCCTTGTTTTGGCATGTCTGGTCAGTTTCTACATTGTAGGTTGTGGTTCAGGCGATAGTGACGAACCAGCCAATCATTCGCCTATTGTTGACAATTTTATTGTTCCAACCGAATTCAACCCTGGAGATATTCTTGAATTCAAGGCAATTGCTTATGATGTAGATGGTGATACATTAACCTATGCATGGACAGTGAGTGCTGGAAAACTAAGTTCCACTACGGGAGTGAGTGTTAAATGGATTGCTCCGCCCGATGTTGAGTCGGTTAAAGTAACGGTTATTGTAAGCGATGGTATTTCCAAATCTACAAAGAGAGTGAAAAAAACA
>JAPPMR010000307.1 GCA_028818995.1 Candidatus Poribacteria bacterium
GTCCATCAATCACCAAAGTCGGAGACCCTTTGACATTGAGTTCCTTCGTCCTTTGTATCTCCTGAACAAGTTCCAATGTTAATTTTTCCGCTTCCACCGCTTCCGCAATCCTGCCCACATCCAGTCCAACGTCCTTCGCACAATTCACCCATGCTTCCTGAAGGTGACCCGCGCGACACAGTAAATAATCAAAGAGTTTCTCTGGATATAGCTCAGCGATAACCATTTGTCGCTTATTCTCCATAAGCTCGGGTTCACCATGTAGACTTGTAAACCTAATATCTCCACTCGCATTTTCCGCTGATGCCTCTTCCTTCCCTATGATAAACCGCAACTTGAAGTCGATGGTATCCCCATACGTTTCAAGAAACGGCAGCAATTCCTGTTCCGCTTGTACGCCGTAGGGGCAATACGACATCACAAAAAGTTCAACATCCGGTTTCATAGGTCCACGCATGCGCTGCTCAAGAATCTGTTTGAGGCTCAACTCGGTTCGGCTGTGATCAACTTCAGACATAACGTATTCAATGAGTTGGTCGAATCCGGGAGAATGTTCAGGCGTGTGGCACTCCATACAAACTTTTTCAGGCACTTGACCCCGAATATTTTCTTTCAGCGGTGTGTAAGCATGTTGTTTACCGGGACCATGGCAGGTTTCGCATCCGACATCCACAAGATGGGCGCGCTCGGAATTACCTATCTCGTAACCACTTTCATAACCCAATCCAGTGACGTGGCAAGTGACACACTCCGGATAATACTCCCTACCCACCGTGCGTAAGGTGTTGAATGCCGTCGCATGCGAGGCGTGCGACCACTGGCTGAATTCTTTCTGATGGCATTCTTGGCATGCTTGAGAACCGATATAGCTGTTTTTATCATCCTGTTCAAGAGGTTCTGAAGCAAACAAACGATGACTCACAATCTGTAATTGATGGTCAATGGTTATTTGATAATAGAAATCATCCAAGAGTTTCCTAACGTCCGGATCGTCAGAGACAGACTCTGTTAGCGCAATTTGCTGAACTTTGGAGGATATATCCCCCACGCCATCGGATAGCATGAGCGCACCAAGCGTCTTCCCCTTGGAATGACAATACGCCAATAAAACATCACCAATTTTTTCGGTTTCGCCTTCATACGGACTCAAAATCGTTGAAAAACTCGGATATTCCCGTGCCAACGCTCTATTGACTTCTATAGGTGAATGACTCAGGCCAACAACAAAATCGGATTGTGCTTGAATTTCCGACATAAGCACATTGAGTTTGTCAGAGACAGACGCTACTTCCGTTGAATCCTTAAGATCCAAGGCGACCAGCCCGATTCTTTTTCCTTCAACCATTTTTATTTCATACGTGTCAAAATCTTGGGTTAAAAATGTCAATGGCAGGTTTACTTTCCGATTCTGAAGAATCTCGGTTTCTGCATCAAAAGGGAAAAACGCGTCATAGCCTATCATTTCCATCGCCGTAAGGGTCGTTTGCACGCGATGCTGGTCTCGCATAAGAACCCCAGTGTCAGTTGAAGGGTCATCTGATTCAAACGAATGTGGTTTCATGTCCAAGTGTTGAGAAGGCTGAAGACCACCGAGATCTACCAATAACGGAGAGAATCCGTTTTCTCGGATATTCGCTATTGCTTTGGCACGCCTCGGTAATCCGCCTGACTGTCCAATAAAGCAACCACACGGTTCAAGTTGTGCTTGTGTGTTCCCAGTGAAGAGAAGCAGCGGCACCCTGTCCGATGAAATCTCCTTCAACTGATGTAGATAATCCACCAAAGATGTCGCATGAATCTGAGAAGCGAGTTGTTTTGTCTCTCTAATATATCGCAACCGTTTCGCTTCACTCCATTGTTGATAAACAAATGGACCTACTACAACAACAGTCAGAATCAGCGTAAGCAATACGTATTTTTTCACAAGAATCTCCAGTTTCTCCAAGTTTAGGCAGTTGTAAACGATTGTAATCCTTTTTACGGTTGGTGCTGCGGTTCCGCTTTGAGTGCACCCCAGTGAGTGAGCATTTTACCGTTTGCTTCAACGGCACGAAAACTGGTATCATATACCACAACGTCTGAAGAAAATTCCCCAATCGCTTTAAAACCTCCGAACACATAAATCTTGCCGTTGACCACCGCCGCACTATGATTTACGAGAGGATTTGGCAATGCAGGAATATCGCTCCACTTCTGGGTCTGTGGTTGATACACATCCACTGTGGCTATAAACTTACCAAGAACCACGCCCCCAATGAGATAAATCGCGTCCCTAACAACTGTCGTCCCGAACCCATCTTTTAACTCCAACATATCATTCTTCTGGCGCCATTGATTCGTTATCGGATTATATTCCTCAATGACCGTGAGACGGGGACCTGGATTGTTAGGGATCATGGGCCATCCATATCCACCAATGACATAGATATGATCGTTGGCAACCTCCACAGTGAAGGGATCGCGCCGGGTCGGCATCTTCCGACCCTTTCCCCACGTATCAGCGGCAGGATCATAGATGTCAACGCGATCTGTCCGTTGTTCTTCTTCTGGACCGAAACCCGGACTACGTCCTATGAGATAGATCTTTCCAGCAATGACAC
>JAPPMR010000737.1 GCA_028818995.1 Candidatus Poribacteria bacterium
ACGTCCAAGGTTCTCAGGACGATGTGGCGTGAGGTTTTTATCTGCTTAAATTTAGGATATGTCTGTATCTAACTTTTCATTTTCCGTTTTCAAATCAAATTCCTCCTCTTTAAAAAACGACATCAGGAAGTATGCTTAAGTATATCATTTTAAAATATCGGTGTCAAGAAAATCGTGCGTAAAGGGTGTGTAAAGTTTTTGTCCCATGAAGCGTATAAGTGGTGGGTTGTCCAAAGTATGTAAAAATGGTATCCTCTGCAAATGAACTTTATCTATCTTTAAAGGAGAGGATACCGATGTTTAGTATATCATTAGAAAGTTGTGAAGTCAAAGAGAATACAGAAGCAGCAATGAGCTGTGTAGAAGAAATAAACGATTTGGTAGGAACTCTCGGCACCGGTTCTTGTGTGTCGTTGGATGAGGCGGAGCAGCGTATTTTAGAAGGCACGCGATCCATAAGTTGAGATTGTGGATATTATGCATGCGAAATCTCATCTGTATGATGTAGCGAAAGTTGCCTTCGGCGAGACAGAGATGGAAACTATCGGGTCTTGGATAAAAGCGACAGAACCGCTGCTTTTTGATGGGCACATTTTAGAAGTAGCAGAACACATTCGTGCTTTAGGCACACAGCAGTCGGAAGTTTGTGAGATTTTAGAAAGAGAAGCGAGGTATTTTGAAAAACATGCGAAACGGATGCGATACAAAGTGTTTCGTGAAAAAAGGTATCAGATTGGCAGTGGTGTAATTGAGAGTGCCTGTAAACATGTTGTGGGGCAAAGATGCAAACAAGCATCTATGAGATGGACAGATCAAGGGCTTAATGCTATCCTTGAATTGAGATGTTTGTTAAAGAATAAGACTTGGGACAGATATTGGTATCCAGACACAATAGCTGCATAATTCTTGGTGCCAGAAACTTTACACACCCAATCAAATAAAAAAGTTGCAATTTAGGTACTCTTTTGATATATTAACCGAAGTTGCTACGAACAAGATTTCGATCAAAGAATCACTGTTTTTACTGAAAAACAAGAATTTTTCGTTGATTTTGGTGTCATCTGTTATAAATCGAGCTTATAAAACCCTCCAGTTGTTTATGAAATAGGCTGGAGTTTCTTCCCACTGTAGCGCGGGAAAAGTATAAAGTTTCATTGTAATCTTTAATAGGAGGAAAATTCTGATGGTACGTTCTATAATGTTTTCACTCTTAACCATACTCATGTTATTCACAGTTAGCACACTTATGGCAGCACTTGAAGATGATCTTGTGGTTTTCTTTACATTTGACGACGTTGATGGTAAAACGATTCGTGATAGTTCTGGCAACGGGCTTGACGCAAACATTGTCGCCAACACTGAAATTGTCAAAGGTAAAAATGGTAATGCGATTAAAATTACTGCTCAAGGAGCGGATTGCGTGAACGTTCCCGCTGATGATAAGTTGAAAATTAGCGGCGAGATAACTATGGCGGCCTGGCTCTATCAGGAAGCATGGAATAATGACGCACAGTGGTTTGATAAGAATTGTCATAACGGAGGTGAGAAGAACTCTTACGGTATGGGTGCTTTTTCAACCGGTAAGAATGTTTATATACTTTTGGGGAGCGGCAATGGCCGTCCAGCCTTGAACAAACCGCACGCGCTGAAAGCAAAAACGTGGCAATATGTCGTCGGAACCTATGATGGTGATAACTTTAAAGTTTACGTTGATGGTGATCTGGCACATGAACATGCCCAAACATTTAATTTTGTGGGCACTAACGACCAGGATTTACGGATTGGTTGTGCCAAAGACCGTCCGCAGTACACATTTGACAACGGTATGATTGACGATGCCGCTATTTGGAGTCGCGCACTTGATGAAGGCGAAATCAACGAGGCAATGGGCGGAGGTCTCCTTGCAGTTACACCAAAAAATAAAGTCGCGACAACATGGGGCAATATTAAGCAAAGAAATATTGCCTATTAACCATTGACTCTTATTATATTTTTTTTATGGCACAGGTGTCCGCTTTGTAAGTTAGGCATCTGTGCCTTCTGCTATGAAATAAGGATGGAAAAATGATTAAAATCGGAATTGTCGGCATCGGATTTATGGGAATGATCCATTACTACGGTATCCAGCGAGGGACTGGGGCAGAAGTAGTTGCCATTTGCACACGGGACCCGAAAAAACTTGCAGGTGATTGGACAAGCATTCAAGGTAATTTTGGACCTCGCGGCGGGATGGAGGACCTCTCCAATATCCGAAAATATAACGATATTGACGAACTCCTCGCCGATGAAGAGATTGACCTTGTTGATATATGTTTACCGACACATCTTCATAAATCAGTTAGCATCGCATCTCTCCAAGCAGGAAAACATACCCTCGTTGAAAAACCGATCTCTATTGATATTGACGATGCAAATGAAATCGTTGAACTCGCGGAACAGACAGACAAAGAATTTATGGTTGCACACGTGCTTCCCTTTTTTGCTGAATATGCTTATGCGAAACAGGCTGTTGAAAGCGGAGAATATGGTGAGCTTCTCGGTGCACATTTCAAGCGTATTATCTCTAAACCGAGTTGGTCGCGGGACATCGC
>JAPPMR010000053.1 GCA_028818995.1 Candidatus Poribacteria bacterium
GCTTTTGGCCACACTAACAAAGCGTGTGCGTTGTATTCCCGTAGAAACCTATTAGCAGTGCATTGTTCTAGCTGATGACAAAGGTGACAGAAAATATCCATTGCCCTTGATGTAGTAAAGAACTATGCGTTACAATGTAATGACACCATTAAAATTTGTAGTATTGTCTTTATGAGAGTTGATAATGTCAATTCTGAATGGGATTTATGCAAATACCCCTTTTGACACAGCAGAGATACCCCAAGCCGATCTAAATATTGCTAACAAGTTCCGAAGTAATCCCTTACGTTGGAAAGGGCAATTTTCACCGCAACTGGTCCATGTCTTACTCAATAATTATTCTGATCCCAGTTCTGTGGTATTTGACCCGTTTGTAGGAAGTGGAACTGTCCTTTTAGAATCAGGTATGGCTGGGGTTGCTGCTAGTGGTACTGAGATTAATCCAGCAGCTGCAATGTTGGCACAAACTTATCGTTCCATTAACGTCCCTGTTGATTTGCGCTTGTTCCACGTAAAGGAAGTTGCAAATCTTCTTCGAAGCGTGTTTTTTCCAAACAATGAATTGACACCTATCGAACCGAATCTTGAGGTAGTTAAACCAAAGTTGCTTGATTTGTTTTCAAAAATGAATAATCAGTTTCAACTTAGGATGCTAGAAACACTTATTACCTTAGTGGACTTTTATCGCTCAGATATATCCGCGAGACGAATTTCTAAAGTCTGGAAGAATCTCACGGAACTGGTGATCGGACTACCGTTTTCAAATCAGCCTATTGAGGTATACCTCTCAGATGCCCGTGAAACTCCTTTATCTGATTCATCGGTCAACCTTGTTATTACATCTCCCCCGTATATTAACGTTTTTAACTACCACCAGCAATATCGGGCATCGATGGAAGCTTTGAATTGGAATCTATTGAAGGTATCAAGGTCAGAGTTTGGATCCAATAGAAAGCATAGAGCAAATAGGTTCTTGACGGTGATTCAGTTTTGTCTTGACATAGTTCAAACACTCAGTGAGTTGGCAAGAGTATGTCGTTCGGATGCTCGACTAATTTTCATCGTAGGTAGAGAATCAATGGTAAAAGGAACAAGATTCTTCAATGGCGAACTCGTGGCTGAAATTTGTCATAGGTCCTCATGGTTCAATTTTATTCTCAAGCAACAAAGAACGTTTCGAAATAGTTTCGGACAGAGCATTATTGAAGATGTCCTTCACTTTTCGCCCTCAGTAAGGACTATATCAGATGAGATGGCTTTGGGAATTGCTAGGGAAGTAGCCCACGAAACATTAGAAGCATCATTTCATATAGCACCCGAAAAGTCGAAGATGGATATAATGTTGGCTCTGCGGAACATTAATAGCGTGCATCCGTCGCCCTTTTTTGATCTGGAGGACATGAAAGCCATACAAAATGTATGATTTACCGATACCTCACGGTGATAAATTAAACGCTTTGCTTGAAAACGAGAAGTTACCTAAGACTGACCGAGTTCGTATCTCCGAGGCAATCAGACAGTATGGAGGGTGGCTAGGAAAGTTAAAATCTATTGCGGATGAGAATCGGGAAACCGAAAGTAGGATGGTCGGTATACTCAATGAATACAAGCAATACATTGAGTTAAATGTCATATTTGACAGCGAGGACGATTTCTTATATCGCCAGAAGGGTCAACTTAAGCTTGATAATACTATTCTCGAAGATTTCCTTCCGATATTGCTAGCCTCAACTTTGGCCGATTCAATTCGAACTTCCGGCCTGCATTTTGGCCCGGTAACTAGTTTCTCTGGGATCAGATTTGAGTCAAATATGATTGCCGATCAAGTTGGAGGTGGCATGCAGGTTAGGACTAAAGACCATGATTTCGCCATAAGTAAGAGATTGTTTATTCGCTCTTCGCACCAAAGAGACTTTCATAGTACCGTAACTAAGGAAACTAATATTGCTTATGTCGCCGCAGAATGCAAGACAAATCTTGATAAGACAATGTTTCAGGAGGCAGCTGCAACTGCTCTGGATGTAAAGCTGGCGGTACCAGGTGCGAAATATTTTCTGTTATGCGAGTGGCTTGATATGCTGCCCATAAACACTAGCACTACAGCTATTGACGAGATCCTCATATTGCGCAGAGCAAAGCGACTTCCTTCAGATGTCCGTCGAGAGTTCAGC
Source organism: Candidatus Poribacteria bacterium (assembly GCA_028818995.1). The sequence goes on from JAPPMR010000053.1 coordinate 2,172, forward strand.
ACTGTGGCGGGAAGAATAAGAAACCGGGATAGGTTTGTTCAACATTTGGAGACGAATCCTTTATCAATATCGGTGTTTTCAAGGTTTCTGGATCATATTCGCGAACTTGTTGAAGAAAATCCAATAAATGACGTACTTACGAGAGGTTATTTCTAATTGTCTTGTTTCATAAATTCTGTTGAAACATGAAACTTTGTCGATAGCGGTAGTATTTGTCTGTTGAGATAATGCAGGATGATTTTCGATGGAGTTCCCATTAGTCAAATCTCTGACGAACAAATAAATTCCTTAGTGATTAAACATGTAGTGGAACAACAGTGTTTAGATTTCAAAATCACCATCCTGCATAAAGATGACCGCGAGAAACTTGAAGCACTTCGCGATATTGTGTCTTTTGCAAATGCCGACGGAGGGTATCTC
>JAPPMR010000811.1 GCA_028818995.1 Candidatus Poribacteria bacterium
GTATAATCCTCAAAAAGTTGCATGCCTTTCTCTTTTATGACCTCATACCAGTGTGCTAATATGTCCAAACCATCGCTGTTTTCTCGTATCATATCATACAAATTTTTTAGTGCCTCGAAGAACTCACGTTCTGTACCTGTATAGAAACTCTCTGTAATGTGTCCAAGACTTCCCTTAATGCCTAATGCTTCCTTTATACATTTCTCGACATCTTGAACAACTTTTTTAGAGGCTTCTATTATTTTATTGACGCGAACTGAAAAAACATTGCCCTTGTCTATATCTGAAAAAAGATATAATGGAAATGTCGTTTCGTACCAACATCTCGGTTTCATATTATCCATATCGTAGCCAAAAATCCAGAGACGAAACTGCTCGCTATCCAGTTTTCTATTGCTAAATTCTGTAACAACTTTGGCTGGCCTATCAGCCTCAGAGCCTTCAGACAGACCAATCCAGTATTTATAGGCAAAACCTCCGGGCTGTGGGTGATGCGGAAGGGGTTTTCCATCGTTATTTATTCTATGAGGGCTTAAATGGTGCTGCCATTCTTCTGAATAATTGATACCGTAATTTTTGGTTACATATTGCTTCACCAAACAGAGTGTTTTATTGTCACATATGTCGCAAACGCCATTTGTATGATCAAAGTCCAATCTGATCCGTCTCGGCATGCCCCAATACATTTGCAGAAGATCAACATCCTCCGGTGTTGTCGTAAAAGTTCGCGTTCCTTTTTCGCTGGTGCGCGTTGGCGCGAACCAGGGAAAAATACGATGTAATTGCTCAACCTCTATATGCCATTCGCTTTTAATGGTGCGTTTGTCCAAAATGTTCAGCCATATATTGTGCCACAATGTTTCGATTTCTATCTCGCTTCCTCGTGGATCTAATACGATCAATGTTGTGAGAGGCCCACCACCACGCAAAGAGGTGCGATGCCCCTGTCCGCCTGATGGCGCATTGGTTTGAAATGTGAAGAGAGCAGTTGCCGCACAAGAAGAACACATGCCGTGTACACCGTCTCTTTTGATAAAATGATCTGTATTGTCTTTTATTGTTTTTTCACCTGGCGCATCAATGAGCAGGGCACTGATAGGTTTTTGGGGAGTTCCTTCCGATTCCAATTCCAAGTCCTGCATAAATCGCGGCCCATCGCCATCCAGATGAAAACAATCAACAAAGGCATCAAACTTAGCCTGTAATGTTTCAGGTTCTGGCGGTTCTTCAAACCAATCTTCCCATTCCAGGTCATTATCTTCATCTGGTGGTGCAGCCGTTTGTACCAGACCAATCAAAAACTGCATCAACCCACCTTGAAAATCCGGGCGTGGTGCTGCAAGTGACACAATGGGATTGTGTTCAAAATTACTCGTCAATTCCCACGGGGCAATTTTCTCCTCATCGCCATTTTGACGGCGCACAGGAATCCAGCGGTCTTCAATCAGATTCATGGGATTCTCCCTCTTTCAGTGCAAATAGTTCATCTTCCCGCATCAAACCAAGTTCACGGTTGTAATAAACCGTAACCAACTCACCGTCTTCATTCTTTGCTTTTCCCTGCCATGTTTCACCCTCATAAGGTATCAAAGGCAACATCACACCCCATTTTCCATTTGAAGGCAATTGTTCTTTGATGATCTCAATAGCCTTTTGCAACTCATCGTCTGCTGGTGCTTCTTCTGCAACATAGTAAGTGCGTATTTGCACTGCGCTCTGTTGCCAGGCTATTTCTCCTTCACTCCAGGGTTTTAATTGGTTATTGCTCCATCTCGCCAAATACACGGTTGTAGTTGGCTCACCCAACCGCGTCGGCGTTTTTGCCTCATCCCACCAGCGATTGGAACTGCCTTCGGAATATCCATCTCTCAGTTTGAGTGCATTTAATTGTGCAATACTCCTATCCGCCATATTTTGTCCTTCTGCTTCATAAGCGCGTTCTATAAGCCCTTCAGGAATCAGGTATTGGGCTTCAGCCCCAAAGACCCCTTCGGTGAGTTCACGCACATCTTCTGGTACATGAAAACCCTTTTTGTTTTTGAGTAACCGTGCGGTGAGCCACAACTGTCCATGATTGGAATATACAAACCTGCCTTGTGGAAAGAGATTGGTCAACCAGCGATCTCCTGGAGCGTCAATTGGCTTTGGTGTCAATACATACAAAACAGGTGTACCGCGCTCGTCGGAATCATTTGTACGGTTACCCAATTTATCCCTTGTGTGGCGACAGAGTCTGCCTGCTCTTTGAATTACCAGATCAACCGGTGCCAAATCTGTAATCATGACATCGAAATCTACATCTAAAGATTGTTCAACAACCTGTGTTGCTATCACTACTCGTCCTTTGCGTTCTTCGCCAATACTATTTTTGCCAAAGCTATCCACGACACGTTTTTCAATCTCTAAACGGTCTGATAGAGCAGAACGGGCGTGAAAGAGGTCAATCTGCCAAGCGGGATATTTTTCGCGTAAAGAATTGTACCCTAACCGTGCTTCAGCAACAGTATTACGTATCCAACAGACACACTGTTCATTCTCAACCGCACGGCGTATAACTGTCTCAACATCTGCTGTTTTGTGTAGCAGTTC
>JAPPMR010000731.1 GCA_028818995.1 Candidatus Poribacteria bacterium
GTAACTCTGAAATTGCGGTTTTTCAAAAACGCTGAAAACCCTTATTAGCACTGGAATTATCAGCTTTTTGTGCACCTGTTCTGAAATTTGACTCTGAAAAATCAGCGTATGTGTAAGTAAAATATAACGAGTTGTGCTAAATAACTGTTTGTAAAATATTGTTTCACAATTACATGGTATTTTGTTAGTTTTTATACTTAGTTGATTCTTTTTTCAGTCCCGTAGGGACGATATGTTTATAGAAAACACCAAACAAATGCTCTTTAGTCCCGTAGGGACGATATGTTTGTAGTACAAAACCCAAAATCCGTGAAAACAACAAAAACAATAAGTTAACTGGCACAAGTCGTAAAATATATGTTTGTAGAACTCAGGTTAACACAAAATTAACTTCATTCCACTGTTAGGCGTGCTTTGTAAGCGTGCCGAGACATTGTAAAATTTATTATATGTTTTAATAACAGACACTATGCTAAAGCGGAGAAATAAAATGCGTCGAATTATCATAGCAATTCTTGCTGTTTTTCTATCGGTTTCCACCACAGTTTTTGCAACAGATTATGTCTTAATTCTTGGCGGTGTTGGCGGTGAGAAATCCTACTACGACCAATTTTGGAGTGCGACTTCTCGATTCCATCAATTACTTACACAAGAGTACGGTTATTCCGCTGATCAGATTACCTTCCTTTTTGAGGATGAAGGCACGCTGCCAGGGCTCGTTACGGGTGAAGCAAAACGAGAACCGGTTTTAGAGGCATTTGCACAACTTGCTGAGAAGGTTCAGCCGTCAGACAGGTTTATCTTATTCATGCTTGGGCATGCAACGCGCAGCTCATCCGGCATAAAATTTAATTTACCAGGACGCGATATCAGCCAACAAGAATATACTGACAGTATTAACAGTATTCGCGCTGAACAGCAGCTACTCGTTTTTGGATTTCCATATAGTGCAGGGATAGTCCAAAAAATCAGCGAATCGGGACGCATAATTATTACATCAAGTTCTTCCCGTGAAGGTTACGCCTCTCAAGCCGGTTTCGGGGACCTCTTTGTTGATGTATTCTCTGAACCTTATGCGGATGCGAACGATGATGGTGTAATATCGCTTTTAGAAGCATTTATGTGGATGCAAACTCGCGTTGACGAATGGTACACACAAGATGGCGCTATGCAAGCAGAGCATCCCCATCTTGATGATAACGGCGATGGTCGTGCCTCACGTAAGGATTTGGAAGCAAATGGTGAAGGCACACTCGCTGATAAGACATTTTTAGGAACACGGCGCACACCTCTGCCGGCAAAAGAGGAAAGTCCTGTAGAAAACCCAGAAGAAGAGCAAGATGAATCGGCAGTTGCTCAAACGCACGAAAATGGTCACGACCATGGCGAAGACCCTCCAGAGGAAAAAGAACAAGCGGAAATGAAGGGAAAATCGTCATTACCGTATAATTTTATCAGCGAAGCAGACGAACAAGCCATACAAGAGAACATTGAAAACGCGTCTACCGAACCAGATAATCCAGAGGAAAGTGCTGTTGTGCTATGGGAAGCAGAAGTACATGACCTTGATGAGGATGGCAGGCGTGTTTATTCTACACGACGGGTTGTCAAAATATTCAATGAAGACGGACATCGCTTTGGTGAAATTAGGATTCCTTATACACAGGATGCGGATGATGTTACTATTCATCATGCACGAACGGTTAAACCAGATGGCACTCAGGTAGAATTAGAAAAACGTAAAATCGTCCGTGGGATTACGCCGGACAGCTATACTGAAGCAGGGTTAACCGTTGATACTCGCTTGATGTATTTTGAATTGCCGAAAGTGTCCGACGGGTGTATTATTGACTACGCATATTCCACCAGAAACCCGCGAGGTGCCATGAAAGGTGAATTTTGGCGACAGGTCTATTTTCAAGTTGATGTCCCTGTACAAAACTACCGTCTCACGACACATGTTCCGAAGAAAACACCGCTTTTTTACCGAGTAAACGGTCCTTCAATTGAACCGACTGTGACAGAAAATAACTATAGCCGCACGTATACATTTGAAGCGAAAGATGTGCCTGCCTTACGCCACGAACCCTTGATGCCTGCTGTTTCGGATTTTGCATATAACATTAGCATCTCCACAATTGATTCATGGGATAAACTGATCGCATGGTATGCAACATTAATTCGTGAACAGGATAGAATTACGAAGGAAATTGAGGCAAAAACCAAAGAGATACTCATTGGAGCATTGTCACGGAAGGAAAAAATCAAAAGACTCTACGAGTTTGTAGCGACAAATATCCGTTATGCAGGGGATGAGCGTGGAATCTGGGGTATCAAACCTTATCCTGCCGCTAAAGTATTGGAGGGTGAATGGGGAGATTGTAAGGGTAAATCAACGCTACTTTCAACGATGCTTCGTGTCGCGGGAATTGATTCATACCCTGTTCTCATTTCTGCTGGCAAGGCGAGTGGAATTGTCCCAGAAATTCCATCACTTGCATACTTTAACCACATGATTCTTGCAGTAGATGGAGGAAAAGGTAAAGACCTGATATGGCTGGACCCGACTGCACAAACGTGTGCTTTCGGTGATTTCCCTGTTAGTGATCAAAATCGGTGGACCTTGATTGTCAATACCGATGCGCCAACAAAGGACGGAATTGGAGTAGATACAGCAGACACATCTATCCAAGATCAAGAAAAGCTGGATGGAGAAAAGGTAAAAGGTATCCTCTATGCTTTTCAAAAGAGTCCAGCGCTTCCAGCAGACTCAAATGTGAGACATACAAAAACTCATGTTAAGGTCAAAAAGGATTTGAGTGTGGAAGTTACACATGAATTACGGGTCTCTGGAGATTTCAACGCAAGATTGCGAGCGCGTCTTTTAGGTGTCGATCATCGCGAACAACGGATCCGATTTCTACGCAGTACTTTGGAATTGGATGAACGTGCCAAAGTGGAACATTTTAAAATCTCGGAAACAAAACAGCTGGGACCCGAATTAAAGATTAACCTAACGTGGTCATGTAAGGAGTACCTATACAAAATGGGCGACCAATTTATTTTGGAGCTGCCTGTTATTGAATATCCGTATGCCGAATTGTTGAGAGAAGAAGAACGTGACCATCCTGCTGTTTTGGGTAAAGCTTTTACTTTTGAAGATCAAATCACCGTTGATGCGGAAACACCATTTGTTATAGAAATGGTACCAGAGCCGCAAAAACTTCAAACAGATGTCGCTGAAATTCATTTGAATTACACGAAATCCGGACAGAAAGCAGAGATGAAACAAGCGATTCGCTTCCATGCACCGAAAGTGGAAGCCACTCAAATCTCAAATCTCACAAATGTCGTTAGAATTGCCTCAAGTCAAAGTACAAAACGATTTATTTTAACTCAAAAGCCGTAGTTAGTAAACAGTCGTGTGCTGTAACATAATGTAGTACGAACAGAACGAACTTTTGCATAGGAAACCGAACCTACCAAACATCAAGTATAATTATAGATATTACATAATAAGGATATTTATAACCTTGAATATTAAAAGGAGTAAGTAAATGCCAGCAACTGAAGAAGTCCAAGCTATTGAAGAGTTAATGAAAAGCCAAGAATCAATTGTAGAACAATTGAAAAAAGTGATTATCGGTCAGGAGGAAGTAATCAATCAGATGTTGATGGCGCTTTTTGCCGGTGGGCATTGCCTTGTCGAAGGGGTGCCGGGATTAGCGAAAACGTTAATGATTAAAACCCTCGCTGAAATATTAAATCTCAAATTTAAACGAATTCAGTTCACACCGGACTTGATGCCTGCCGATATTATCGGCACTGATGTGCTTGAGGAGGATCGCACCACAGGGCAAAGAACCATCCGATTCATTCAGGGACCTATTTTTGCAAATATCCTTCTCGCTGATGAGATCAACCGAACCCCTCCAAAGACGCAAGCCGCGCTTTTAGAGGCAATGCAGGAACATAACGTTACTGCTGGTGGAGAAGAATACAAACTAACAGAACCTTTCTTTGTGCTTGCCACACAGAACCCAATTGAGCAGGAAGGCACATATCCGTTGCCAGAGGCGCAACTGGACAGGTTCATGTTTAAAATCGTTATAGACTATCCCGCAGAAGAAGAGGAAGTTAATATCATCTCCGCAACAACGGGAGCAGATGAACCTGAATTAGAAACTGCACTTTCCGGTGAAGCCATTGTGTCATTACACCAAATTGTACGCAGGGTGCCTGCAGCGGATAACGTTGTACAATATGCCGTAAAATTGGCACGGGCAACTCGTCCTAAAGAAAAGGACGCACCTGATTTCATCCAGCAATGGGTGCGATGGGGAGCAGGTCCTCGTGCAGGTCAATATCTAATATTAGGTGCTAAATCCAGAGCTATCCTCAGAGGGCGTTACAACGCTTCTTGCGAAGATGTGAAAGCAGTTGCTCCAGCAGTGCTACGGCACCGCGTACTGACAAATTTTCACGCTGAGGCTGAAGGGGTTGATACTGATACAGTTGTCCAACGTCTTGTTGAAACAGTACAAGAACCTGCGGCAAAAATGTAATTCTCTGCACTAAGGACACGATAAATTATCCGTATTCCATCTTTAGAGTGCAAAACCGTGAAAGTTTCGGTCATCATTCCCGTCTTGAACGAAGAAGGTGCTATTGCAAATGTCATCAATGATATTCCGAAATCGTTAGTTCAAGAAATTATCGTTGTAGACAACGGATGCACTGATCGCACCGCAGAAATTGCCCGAAAACACGGCGCAAAAGTCGTCCGTGAACCGCAGAGAGGTTATGGCAGTGCCTGTCTTGCGGGAATTGCAGCTATTCAGACAGCAGACATCGTTGTGTTTTTAGATGGTGATTATAGTGATGATCCAACAGAGATGCCATCGCTTGTGCAACCGATTCAAGAGGGTCTTGCGGAGTTTGTTATCGGCACACGCATACCGAGTGAAAAAGGGGCTTTGCTGCCACAGGCACAGTTCGGGAACAAACTTGCTACTTTCTTAATGCGTATCTTTTTCGGTGTCCAATATACTGATTTAGGACCCTTTCGCGCTATCCGTTACGAACAACTCCAAGCCTTAGACATGCAGGATAAAAACTTTGGTTGGACAATAGAAATGCAACTCAAAGCAGCAAAAATGGGTATGAATGTCCGTGAGGTGCCAGTTAGTTATCGCAAACGTATCGGCACATCAAAAATTAGTGGCACTTTTTTAGGTAGTCTCAAAGCTGGAGTCAAGATATTGGCAACACTCTTCCGATATAGAATTCTGCGTTGATTTTCTTCTGAGGTGAGTGTTCTGTTGTAGGTAAGGCATGAAAAATTTTGTTCCAGAACACCTTTGGTGTATCAAACAGATTCATATTTTTCGCGACCTCTCCGAAGAAGACGCGCGTGCGTTAACGCAGATAATCAAATTCAAAGTCCTAAAACACGAGGAGCGAATTTGCGAAGAAGGCGTTTATTTAATTAAAGATGGGCGCGTTAAAATTTCTGAAAATTTACCAGATGCTGATTCTGAGAAGATTGAAAAGCGTTCTAAGAATTCAGACTCCAGTGAAAACCGAGATGAGAATCCGGGAACAAAAGAGGTGCTGGAACAGGGTGAGATATTTGGGGTAATCTCTGAAAAATGCAGAGGCTTTGGATGAAAATCAATCCACTTTCGCGGAAACCTTAACAGAGGTTCATCTCGGCATTGTAACAATTCGTGATTTTTCTTTTTTTTTGAAACGGAAACCGCATTTAGCACTACCATTGCAGCGTAGGAGACAGGTAGGTTTCTCTAATGTGTTAGAAACATCTAACAAACCATTTTTCATTAGATACAAAAATAAAAAACACCAATGGCAATTCGGTTCACACAACATCTTGAATAAAAACGCAGCACCAGATTGTAAACGGACCAACACGTTTGGAAATATTATGTTTCGAAGCACATCTTCCCGCCTTGCACTATTATTGCGGAATCTTGCTTTAACTCCAGATAAAAATGGTGTTATGTGTGTGCCGCGCCTATCAACCAAACGTATGTCAAAATTAATTGGAAGTTCAACGGAAACAACTGAAACACTCTTGAAGACATTTAAACAACATAATATAATTAAAACACGGCGAGGACAGATTCTGATTTTGAATGCGTGGCAGTTAAAGAAAATTGCGGACGCGCGAATGAAAACATTATCGGCACTCCAAATTCCTGTTCCTACTTCAGATGACGATATTGATTTGGCAATGCTTATGAGTCCTCGGGATGAGAACAACAGTCAAAACAGTTCCACTGTATCTTCCGCGTAAAGTTTTTTATGTCACTTACACAATAGTAGAAATTGGTTATTTAAATTTATGAAAAACAAAAATCCGTATCTTAATATTGACCAGCAAATGGTCGGTGATATTTACACAAGCAGCGAAGTCATGGACAATCTGACCGTTTTATGTGATGACTTTGGGTCCCGTTTTGCAGGAACCCCTGAAGAATATAAGGCTGCTACTTTTATCTCTGAAACATTTACTCGTTATGGACTTAAAAACGTTAGGTTAGAGGAATACCCCTACGCAGGTTGGACACGCGGTGCAGCTACGCTTACAATTACTGAACCAATTGAACGGACTTTACATTGCATCTCGCTCCCCTACTGCCCAGCAAATGATATTACAGGCGAACTCGTTTCTGTCGGACATGGAAGTCCTCCAGAATACGACGAACTTGGTGAAACAGCCAGCGGCAAACTTGTGATGGCGAAAAGCTCATCACCGAGAGACCTTGGAAGGTGGGTGCATCGGAAGGAAAAATATGAGCGTGCAGTCCTTGGTGGTGCAAGTGCTTTCATTTTTGTGAGTGAACATCCTGGTGTTGGACCAGAAACCGGCAGCCTTCAAAATAACAGACCCGCACCTATCCCCGGTATATCTGTTTGTAAGGAAGATGGTGATTTCCTTACACGGTGTATTGATCGCTACGGAAAGGTAAAAATGCACCTGCAAACGACAGATATTAACGAACCCCGCACTTCATGGAACGTCGTTGCTGACCTACCGGGGAAAGAAATTCCTGAAGAGATGATTGTTCTGGGATGCCACTACGATGGACATGACATTTCGCAAGGGGCACACGATCCCGCTTCAGGCATGGTATCCGTTATAGAAGTTGCGCGCGTCTTAGCCACCTACACAGCAGATATGCTAAAGCGGACCATCCGATTCATCGCCTTTGGAACGGAGGAAATTGGACTTACGGGTGCATTTCGTTATGTTGAAGCACATGCAAATGAGTTAGATAATATCAAATTTATGTTGAATATGGATGCAGCCGGTGGTACAAGTCGGAAAGGAATTGTTTTACATCAATGGGACACGTTAGGACCTTTCTTTAAAACGGCACAACAGCAGATGCATGCGGATATGCCTGTTGGACAGAAGGTGCATTCCTATTCCGACCATTTCCCGTTCTTCCTTGAAGGAGTACCATCATGTCACATGGGTGATCCTACTTCTGCTCCGTCTGGACGCGGGTTTGGACACACGGCTTACGACACACTGGAAAAGGTGGAGTTGGAAAACCTACGACGTGCAAGTTCAGTCGGTGCCAGGGTGGCACTTAGATGTGCAAACGCCGAGAAATTTCCTGCAAAACGCCGTTCTCAAGAGGATGTGCAAAAAATCGTAGACACAGACCCAGGGTTAGAAGGGTACCGTATCTCCCTAAAATTGAGAGCGTAGACAATAAGGAACATTGTACTTGTGGCAAAACGAAAAAAGAAAAGCAAATTCAACCATAAATCCCTTACATACACCGTAGAGATTTTACAAAAAAAGTTCTCGGTGTCTTGCAAGCGCACACGGATGGCAGTTCTGCTATTTGGGGTGATTTCTTCACTGTTTAATTTATCGTTTCAAGCAGATGTACACGCTGAACAGGACTTACAACACGCCATAACACAATCGAGACGGACAGCGATCGTAACAGCAGTTGAACGTGCGAGTCCCGCAGTTGTAAATATCAGTGCTACAAAGAGTGTGACACAACAAACACCCTTTGATGCTTGGATTGATGAATACTTTTGGGGAGACATTTCTCCTCCTATTCGTAAACGCTCCTTACGTGAAGTTGGCTCAGGTGTAATTATCAATAAAGACGGTTATATCCTTACTAACCATCACGTCATTGCAGATGCCGAAAAGATCAGGGTTGCTATTGCTGATGGACGAGAATTTGATGCACATATACTTGGCTTCGATTTTTTCTCGGACCTCGCACTTTTAAAAGTTAATACGAAAGAGGATTTACCAGAAATAAAATGGGGCGACTCTGGTGATTTACTCATTGGTGAATGGGCACTCGCAATAGGAAATCCTTTCGGACTTTCAATCGGCAATGCTCAACCTACGGTAACAGTTGGTATTGTCAGCGCAACGCAACGTTCTCTGGCAGTAGACAACCGTTTTTATGAAGCACTAATTCAGACAGATGCGTCTGTTAATCCTGGGAATAGTGGTGGTGCTTTAGTAAATGTACATGGCGAACTTATCGGTATAAACACCGTCATCCGTTCAACGAGCGGTGGTTCACAAGGGGTCGGATTTGCTATTCCTGCAAATAAAGCAAGAAAGGTAATAGAGAAGATTACCGAACACGGATGCATTGTTCCGCCTTATCTTGGTGTGGAGATACAGTCTATAACTGGAGAAATGGCTGAAAAACTTTTGGGGAAGGAAGTTTCACAAAAATCCATTTTTTCTCGCGGGGTTTTAGTATCAGAACTGGAAGAACAGAGTCCTATTGCCGCTGCCGGTATTAAACGGGGCGACATCATCTCGATCGTCTCTGGCCGTCGGATTAAGGATAAAAACGATTTTAAGGCTATTGTTCGTTTGCTCCCACTCAACCAAAACATCCAGTGTGAATTCATACGTCGTGGCAAAAAAAGAAAGGCGACCTTCAAACTAAAGACACTGGAATGGGAATATGCACCACAAAGATGGGGACTCACACTCACACAGCCTGACAAGAAGATGGCGAAAAAATACAAACACCGCGGTGTTGTCATCTCACATATTGAAAGAGGAAATGAATTAGCAGAGGTCCTCAAGAAAGGGGACAATATCTACCGAATAGGTGAAATTGAAATTCATACCCTTGAAATTTTTAAAATTGTAGATAAACAGATCCATGCCCCAAGTGGAATTCAACTCTACTTTGAGAGAAATGGTGAGCAGAAGTCTATCTTTATCACTTTTAAGAGGAACAATCGCTGGAGATAGGTGTTTTAAGATGATAAAATGAACAAAGTCAGACCTTTGTTCAGTGGAATAATAACACAAAGATAGAACCTTAAACATCTGAATGAGATACGAATTCCATCAAGTTATGACAATGGAGAATGAAAATGAAATTGCAGTTACCCACAATCATTATTGTTTGTCTGTCCATTGTGTTGATTCTTTCCATACATTTCTTGGGAGGAAATACGCAATCTATTAAAGAGGCTAACGAGGAAAGCAGTGATTTTCAATCTGTTCGGATTGATGCTGAGAACGCATATAACGCACAAGATTTCACGCAAGCGATTGATCTATATGGACAAGCATTAGACTTACGTCCTGAAAATGCAGAGGTATATAACGACCTCGGGGCTGTCCACTACGATCTCGGGCTGAAATATGCCGGACCAGATTGGCCCTCATTACCAGTAAAATATTTGGACGAATCGGTTGAAGATGCACTTGCAGTACTTGACCGTGCTATTCAAATAACAGAGTCGGGCTATCTCGTTTTGAAAACCAGTTCGACTGAAATAGCAAAAGCAATTGAAAAAAAAGCAAAGGAAAAAGGGGCTGCTGTTTTCCCTTATTTCGGAAACACACAAACTACGCTTAATATTCTTGTTGGATCTACAAAAGATCATCTATTAGAGGCGCGTTGGTCGTATCGTAAGGCTTTAGAGTTAAAATCTACCTATGCTCCTGCATATCGTAATCTCGGATCGTTTTATATGAAAATAGGCATTATGGATAAGGCTATCAATTATTTGCGAGAAGCATACAGACGTGAACCGAGTGATGAAATACTCGGGGAATATCTGCAACAATTCCGCGGCCAATATTAGAAACTGCCTCTCATAGTTACTTTATTATAACCTAAGCTGCTATCTACAAGATTTTAGGTAGACAAACGCCATTTTTAATGGATATAGTGAATTCTACAATTAACTTACATCTGACCTGTAGGAGGGAACTCCGATTCCCGACTATTAGGGGTTTCGTCGCGATTCGGAGATCGCTCCTACAGAATATATGTGAATTTATTTATATAATTTACTATAATAATTCATTATTCGTGAAATATCGTAGCGTAAACTGCATGAAGATTAATTTGTTAATGTCGGTAATTTTGGAGAAAACTCAAGTACGGTTGGGAAACCGCACCTACCGGGTTTGGGAAAATTAGAATTACCAATACATTTTCTTAACCTTCATACAGCGTGTGCTACAAAGTACGGTTAAAAACCTTATCCGTCTGATACTGCACGCTTATTTGGCGTTGATCCACCGAGACGTGCCCACATATTTTTAGATTTCACTATAAATCGGAAGTCTACACATTGTCGTGACGTAATAAAAACAAATGTCAGGTCCTGTGAGAAGAAATACTCATAATACTTCACGGAGTTCGTGCTATAGATTTACAAGATATTAATTATGGAAAGCCTAACGCAAAAACGTTGTGCTAACTGTGGTTTTATGATTTCAACAGCCAAGTTTTGTGGTGAATGTGGTCGCCCACTTGATGAAACAGACACACCGCTTAGCACAACTCCTATCAGCAAGGCAGAAAGACGACAACTGACAGTTTTGTTCTGTGATGTTATAGACTCAACTGCATTGACAGAACAACTGGACCCAGAAGATTTACGGCAGGTATTGGACGCATATCGGGCATCTGTTGCAGAAGTCGTTTTAGAATATGATGGACACATCGCACGTTACTTTGGTGATGGTATCTTAGTGTACTTCGGGTACCCAATTGCGCATGAAGACGCAACACGCCGCGCTGTCCAGGCAGGATTAGATATTGTCGCTGGATTAGAAAATCTGAATACTCGCTTGATAGAGACATTTGGTATCCAAATACAACTTCGTCTAAGTATTGACACTGGCTTAGTAGTTGTGTGGGAAGTTGGGATGCCTGTCGGAAAGCCAAGTGAGTATATATCTTCTTTGGAACGTTACCACGGTGATGCGATAGACATTGTTGGAAAAACCCCGAATATAGCTGCCCGTATGCAACAAGTTGCCCCTCCAAACGGTATCGTTGTTGGCGGCACCACGCTCAGATTGATTGAAGGCATTTTTACATATCAAGACTTCGGCACATTAGAATTGAAAGGGATTTCGCAACCCGTTCCGATTTATCAGATACTCGACGAGCATCCGGATAGTGCACTCCCAGATTTCAGACGCGAACAAGCAAAACTTCCGTTACAAAGCAATGTGACTCCTTTAATTGGAAGAAATCGACAAGTTGCAACCTTAAAGGCACGGTGGAAACTCGCAACAACATCATCGGGACAGGTTGTGTTGATTGAAGGCGAAGCAGGCATTGGAAAATCTCGTATTGTTGCTGTTATTGCTGATCAGGTAGCAGAGACTGAAGCGCAAATCTTAGAGTGCCGTGGTTCACCTTATTCGCAAAATAGTCCGCTCTATCCAATTTTGTCAATATTACGACAACAACTCTTACAGTTTGGAGAAATGGATACTGGTAACACGCGATTGAAAAAACTGGAACAATTCCTAAATACCCATGAATTTTCGTTAAATTTGCTCCCTCTCTTAGCTGAACTCTTAGAGATAGAGGCGGATTACCAAATCTTAGAATTAAAGCCCGCACAACGAAGACGCCGTACTTTACAAGCACTCGTGCAGATTTTCTTGAAAACTGCTGGACAGAAAACGCTTTTATTAATTGCTGAAGACCTACATTGGGCTGATCCTTCTACATTAGAATTCCTGCATCTTTTAACTTCTCGAATAGAAACCGCGCCTATTCTTGCAATTTTGACATCGCGCTCCGAAATGGAAGTTAGCCAAGATAGCACACAAGCAGAAGCCAGAGCAAAGTTGAAAACGCTTACTGAATTAGCGTGGGTAACCCAAATATCGTTGAAACGTTTAAACAGAAGACAGGTCTCGCAGATGATTACGGAAGTAGCGGGTGAGCAAGCGATACCTACGGATATATCTAAGCAAATTGCATCAAAAACAGAAGGTGTACCGCTGTTTATAGAAGAATTAACACGGATGGCACTTGAAGATGACCTGCAGAATATTGATGTTTCAACAGAGATACCTGCAACATTGCAAGCATCACTAACAGCAAGGCTTGACCGACTTGGTTCACGGAAAGAACTCGTTCAACTCGGAGCAACACTCGGTAGAGAGTGGACAGCAGAACTTCTATATAAAGTCATCGTGAGCATGACTGAAGAACCTGAATCGGGTGAGTTTCTCGCCCATCCTAACCAGTTCACATCATTTCGTCCATTTCCTGAACAAGAAAATAATATTACATGGCTTGAAAAAGAATTACAACAACTGGTTGAAACAGAAATTTTGAGGTGTCGGCAAACCCATGAAAATAAACAAATTTACATTTTCAAGCATCCGTTGATCCGTGAAACCGCATATCAAGCCTTACTTAAAAGCACAAGACATGCGTACCACCGACGTATTGCAACTGTTTTACGGCAAGCCTTTGAGGATGTTGTGCGGGCACAGCCGGAGTTGGTGGCATATCATTACACGGAGGGCGAATTGCCTGAACGGGCAATTGAACATTGGCAACAAGCCGGACAACGCGCAGTAGAACGATCCGCAAATGTTGAGGGTGTCCGGCATTTGACACAAGGGTTAACGCTGCTGCAGACATTGCCAGAGACCCCTGCACGCGCAGCACGCGAATTGGTAATTCAAACAACTTTGGGACCCGCACTCATTGCAACAAGAGGTTATGCAGCACTTGAAGTGGAGGAAACATATACGCGCGCAAAAGCACTGTTGGAAACCATGCCTAATAATGAACGCATGCCGCTCCGATTTCCGATTTTATTCGGATTATGGCTATCCTATTTGGTGCGAGCAAAGTTACAAACCGCACGAGAACTCGGAGAACAGTGTCTTGTGATGGCACAACAACAAGAGAACGCAGTGTTGGAAGTAGAGGCACATCGAGCATTAGGCGCAACGCTTTACTATCTCGGCGAGTTAAAGATGGCACAGGCTCACATTGAAGCGGGGATTGCATGCTATGACCCGCATCAGCACCCAGTGCATGCGTTTTTTCACTATCTTGCTGATCCAGGGATGACCTTGCGTTCTTACGCCGCCCCCTTAGTGTGGTGTTTAGGATATCCCGAACAAGCTATAGCAAAACTACAGGCAGCACAACAGATGGGTGAAGAACGACCACATCCATTCAGTCAAGTGGTCTCCCTCCATTTTGGAGCATTGTTGTACCAGCAACGCCGCGATGTAGAGAAAGTCAATACGTATGCTACGGAACTGGTAGCGATTTGCAAAGAGCACGGTTTTTCCGTGTGGGAACCAACGGGTAAAATAATGAAAGGTTGGGCACTTCAACAGAATTCTAATGGGACACACGAAGAAGGAATCGCCTTAATTCAAGAAGGAATTGCCGAATGGGAATCTAACCGCTCACGTGTCCTACGTCCTGTTTATTTGGGAATGTTGGCACATGCTTGTGGACAGGCAGGTAAAATTCAAGATGGACTTCAGGCAGTAGAAAAAGCATTGGCTGCTGGCACTGAAAGTGGTGAACGCACTAATGAAGCGGAACTCTACCGTCTCAAAGGTGAACTTTTGCTAAAATCGGAGAAGATAGTTTCAACAGCTACTGCAAATACATCTGTAAAAACAATTGAAAAAAAAAGCTGTGCGTCTGAACATGAACGTGAAGCTGAAGAATGTTTTCAGAAAGCGTTGACTATTGCACAGCACCAAGAAGCAAGATTGTGGGAACTTCGAACCGCTGTCAGTTTAAGCAAACTCATGATAACACAGAATCGACATGATGCTGCGGACGCACTGCTTAAACCGATCTATGAGTGGTTCACAGAAGGATTTGAAACAGTTGATTTGGTAGAGGCGCGTGACATGTTAAAATTTTTGAGTGAGGGTAAAACGTTATGAGACTTGGTGTCGTTGGCATGTGCAGCGATTTCCGAACGCTGAATCAGGAAGAGATAGAAGCAATTCAGGAATTGAAGTTCACTGGGGTAAGTTACCATTTCGCCAGTTCAAATATTCCGCTTGTTTCTCCAGATGAAATTACGCGATGTCGTCATTTGCTTGACAAAGCACAACTCGATTTGGTACAATTTGGTATTACTTATGGGGAGTGTCTATTTGATCCGAATCCCTCAGTCCGAGAAGCCGCTATTGAAGCAGTAAATTGTGGAATGTCGGTGGCGAAAAAACTTGGCGCGTTTCACTACCTTTTCCGACCGGGTAGTCTGAACCCGGATGGTGCATGGACATCTCACCGGGATAACCATCTGCCCGAATCAATGGAACGTCTAATTGAAACGCTAAAACCTATCGCAGAAAATGCTGAACAGGAAGCGTTGACACTTGTCATGGAAACACACGCGGTATCTATTATGGACTCACCTGAGACATGTAGAGAGGTCGTTGAGAGAGTCGGTTCCGATAGACTTCGTATCGTCATGGATTTTGTAAATCATTTCCAAACACTTCATCAGGTCTATGAAAGCGAAGCGAGACTCAACCATATTTTTGATGTCATGGGACCGGTAGCACCTATGGCGCATATCAAAGACATTCGTGTTGAAAATGGGTTAGTTTTACATCTCAATGAGGAAGTGCCTGGTGAAGGGGAATTAGAATTAGGTGTAGCGTTAAAGCGTTTTGACGGACTCTATCCAGATGGCTACGGATTGATAGAACACTTACCTTTAGAGAAAATTCCACTTGCGAACACAAATGTACGTAAAATTGCATCTGAAAATGGGGTTAATATTTATTAGTAGGAGGATTCGCATCATGTTAAAGAAAAGACAAATAATACTGCTAATTCTCGTTTTAGGGATGGTCTTTTTAACTTATGCCGCGATAGCACAGGAAGAAAATACCGGAGGCGATATACAGAGTAGTGTCAGCAGTATTTGGGACAAAGTAAAATGGCCAATTATTGCTGCCGTTTCAATGTTTATTTTCCAAGGTATCCTTTATATAATAAGTTTGTTTAAGAAAGACAGACTCCTGAAAACGCTTCTGAATAAGTATGTGATCTTTCATATGAAGGACGGCCGTCGCTACCAAGGCACCATGCGTTTAGATACCAGAGGAGCAGAAATTGTCTCCGAAGAATCCAGACAACGCGGGCAAGCCCCAAGCTATATTTTTAGCAAGGATCAATTGCAGAATGAAATTGGTTCATACATCCGTTATTTAGATACGATGAATGATCGAGAAAAGCAGGAACGGAAATGGGAACTTGAGCGATTGAAGAATCCTCCGCTATCGCACAGAATGGTCCGAAAAACCAGAAATATGTTTATTGAACTCAATGCAGCTGCGAAAAATGCTATCAGCATGGTATGGGGTAGCATCAAACAAGCAGCAAGCCCTCTACAGGCACAGTTGAATCGGATGAATATAGCAGCTCAAGAATTTGGAGGAGAAGTCACATCATTAGACGATCAATTTACAGAATTCAAAAAAGAATCAGAGCAATTCTTGCAAGAGGAAAGCTATGAGAGGATTATTGAACGCCTCGTGGGCACACGTGTCAAAATCCGGATAGCGGGTGTAGAGCATGCCAACGGTGAATATATGGCGCTTTTCAAAGATTACAACGGGAAGCACATGACATTCATGAATGTGAGAGATAAAGATAATAACGGTTACAGAGACCATTGGGGCTACGATCACGAATATAAACACGATATCAACAACTTTAACCGCCGTGATGACCGAGGACTTAGGTGTCGAATGATAGAGGACAAGGAAGGTAGGTACTTTTTAGTCTTCGAAAACAATACCTCTTATACGATACAAGTCGGTAAAGTTCGGTTGTTTGATCCAGGTGGATGGGAAAGAAACCTTGAATTTAAATGGCATGTTGAAGGGCTCAGCGTTAGAAGACTGCGTCTTAACCCGGTAGCACAACATAATGTCGGTCCGTTTGAACGCGTCAGAACACTGGAACACCGAACACCGAGGCAATTTAAAAAGATAGGACTCGATTTTCGATCTTTTCGAGACGCGGATGTTATCTTTCCTCGCTCCGTTTGCACTATTATTGAAAGTGCTGAAAAACAACAACAGGAATTATTCAGTATATCTGCATTGACAGATGCGATTCTTGACCGAAGTGAATCTGAGGAAATTGCTATTCAGGATACGGAAGGTAAAGCAATTCACGGTATGAACCTTGTTCATGGCTACGTCACTAATGTGAATGAAGAACGAATTGACCTGAAATCAATTGATTCAAGTTACAGTCGACGGTGGGAGGTAGAAAGTGCTTATACGCATTTTGATAATACTTTACGCCACAAAGTGCCCATGCATCGGCGGATGATTCCGTATTTTGCGAATCGTCTTGTCACACAAAATGCCCTTGTTGAACAGTTAAGAGAGAATAAACTACAGCAAGAGACATTTTCTCAATTAGCGTATCCTAAACTCGTCAAAAGACAGTTACGAATTCCATTGATGAAGTTGTTGCCTTCAAATAATGGATTGCGTCTACCTCTTAAAGTGATGGCATTCACAAGCAATGGCGCTAATGAAGAATTCCGTGTCCTTGAGCGTTTTGAATACGTTCACGAACATCACATGCTTTATGAATCTGTTGGCAATCTGCGGAATGAGCGTCTTGCCAAAATGGATATATTATGGATAGGCGCGGGCGAAATTTACAAAGGCGGCTACCGTCTTAATATAGACTCGGAACACCGAATCAAAAATTTTGTCAGTCAAGGTGGGGTGGTCATTGTTTCAGGACAAGATGTCAAAACAAATTCCAGACAGAGACGGGGCGCGGGATGGATTCCAGAACCGCTGACAGGCGTAGAATATGATGAAACAGATGAACTCTTACCAACCGCTCAAGGCAGAAGGAGTCGTGTCTTTCATACCCCAAACATGCTTAACACCACACCAGATACCAAAGAGATTCCCTTAGTTAAGCTTGACGATATGTGGGTAGATCCGCTCGGTAAATGGAATTCACTCGCGAAGTCTACTGAGCAGGATGCCTCTGCGTTACTCACGCTTCCGTTTCAGAAGGGGTTATATATTGTCACAAGTCTAAAAAATGATACAGAGAGGGATGTGGAGATAAATAATAAGTTGATGGAAAATCTACTTCACTTCTCTGTTAAGTGGATAGATAATCAGAAGTGGAAACAACGTTTCTTGCCTCGATAATTTCATCAGGATGATATTTCTACAGCAAATCAATAGGCGTTATTGGTTAGTGAATCTATTCAGCCAATAACGCCTATCGCATTTTAATTCTTACTACCTGTTTTTGTATTACCTGCTGCTTTAGCAGAAATGTTTTGACCATTTCCGTTTTCTGCAGCCTTTAATGCTTTTCCGAAATCTTCTACGGCTTTCACAAGTATTTCGAACTGTTCTGAAAGGGTGGGTTCTTTTTCTTCATTTTCACCTTCTACTGAAGAGTTGGATGGTTGTCCAAGAAAGATCCTTACCAACGCATTAATAAACGATATATCGGCAGCAAGTTCGTGGTCTGCTGCTTTTACTACGATAGTTTTCAGAGTAGGTAGATCCCGAATAGGATCTATTGTATCAGTTTCCTCAGGCCCGTTTTTACCCTTTTTGATTTTAGGTTTAACAAAAATAGGTTTAAAGTAGAATATACCATCATCAATTGGAATAACATGTAAGTTCCCAGGAATGATATCATTGTTTGGTCTCAGATCTCGAAACAGTTTTGCCAATTCTGTATTTTTGCTGATATCGTCTTCCACATGCTTTGGCCCTTTAACATTCTGTTCTTGAAGCGTATAGACAATCCGTTCTCCGTAGTTTGGTTGATCACATCGAGCGATCAACCATCCTTTCATGAAATTATCCTTTTTGGGTGGTGTAAAGGGGACCATGTTCACAAATTCTGCTTTTTCTTCTCCAGGCAACTTTAACATTGCATAGTAAGGCATCATTTCATGGTTCGGTGTTTCTGAATAATAGGCTTCCATTGAAATCTTCCATTGATTGCTTTTGTTGAAAAATTTCTCCGAATCTTCAACATGATAGTCGCCAAACATTTTGGCTTGAATTCTTGTTAAGTAGTCCGGGAACCGTCGGTGTGCTTTCAAACCTTCTGGCATCTCATCTATATCTTTAAAGAGTTTCGGAAACGCCTTACGATAGATTTCTGTAATTGGCTCATCGTCTATGTCAGTGTAAAAATTGACATTTCCGTTATATGCATTCACAACTGCCACGCCAGAATTACGGATATAGTTAAACCTTTTGAATCTTTTAAAACGCGGTTCAGTATATAGTTCAAGATCGTTATCTTCAATGGGGGCGGTATCATCTGCATAGAATTGCGCGTTAGGAAATTGTTTGCTCGTTACGTAAAAGTCTACAATCCACCACAGTTGTCCATCGTCTATCACAATGTAGGGGTCAGGGTCGAAATCAAGAAATGGTGCAATGTGTGAAAGGCGATCAACAGCCATTCGTTCGTTCTTCCTTGTGCCGATCTTGCGCCAATACATTACTCGGCTATTCTGATCCAATAGTGAATTCCGTAAAATGTAAACAGAGGAAAACCGAACAGCAAAACAGAACCTTCGGAACCATCCACCTAACCGAACACCGCCAGTTCCTTCGTAATGATATCCTCTTTTAGTATCTTCTTGATTATCCTGTTCTTCAGAATTTACCTCGTTGTTTTCCTTCTCGTCAAGGTCAGTTTTGTTAACTATTTCATTTCCTTCCTCTTCTTCAATATTGTATTCCGATTTATCTGTTTTTACGATAACATAATCGTCTGTCATTTCCCCATAGTAGATACGCGGTTGTTTTACTTCTAATTCTTTTGAGAAATCCAAACCCTCTTTTTTTGAGATGGGCACACTTTTTCTTACCGGTATACCTTTATCGTCGTAATCTATGAAGTGGTGGTACCCTGTAACTGTTTGTAAAATCGGCACACCCTTTAACCATAAAGATGGTCTATCTCCTTGAACTTCGTTAACAGGCGCGACACAAACTCCATATCCGTGAGTATATTTTAGTTTGAGTTCTCCCCATTCTTTAGGTCCTGGATCCGGATCGATCTCTCGGGCAGCAATCAAAACTTGCCTATACTGTTCAATTATTCTCGGTGTTTGGGTCGGGGTTTTCTGATCTGCTTGAGAAAGATTGTCAGATAAATCGTTTCCTTGTGATCCATCAGGTTTTATATTAATAGGTTGTTTAGGAGTTAGGCGATACCTGTCAACATCTGCATAAGGATGAAAGTCATGGTGTCGTTTAATTTCTTCATTACGTAGAATGTTATAGAATACCCGCCGATCCCAAAATTGAAGGTTATACATTACATCTTCGTTCTGGAGAATATCGTCAAGTTGAGCAAGCCTTTTGGTATATACCTTTTCTTTTATTGTCTGTAAATCAAAAGCAATACGTGTATCTCTGATGTGTTCGCTTAGATATTTTAATTCCACATCCTCAGCATCACCTGCAGTCCTAACAGCCCACAAATTCACACCTATTGGGTAGAGATAAAGTAGACATAGGTAACTGATTATTGAAATTCCTATCGCAGCGTACCATAGAGGGCGTTTTCGCCAAAAGAGGTTAAATAAGACTACAATACCGACAAAGAGGAGGATAACACAATACACTTGTGTTGCACCAGCAAGCATTCTATCAGCATAAAAAATACCATGAAATTCAGAAAAACGGTACGAAAGGGAAGGTGTATATACTTTACTCCACAGATTTACATAACCGCGCCAGATGGCAATTGCCAGTAACATAAGCCACAAAATAGAACCGTGGAAAACGATATTTCTTTTAACATATCCCATAGAACGCGCGTCACGACGATAGTAGAAATTATAGAGTAAACCCACAATGCCACAAGTTACCCACAGGAGAATTTGCACCCAACGGCTGACTGCTTTATGCATTGGGAAGGAAAAGAGATAGAAATTTGTATCTTTTCCAAAAAAAAGTGTTTCCGGGGTCGGACTCTGATTTTCTTTGAGATTAGCAGGAACGAGTTCTGGTTCTATAGGTTGATCCATGTTTTTGATATGTCCCCAACCAGTTAAAATTTTATTAGCAGGAACGAGTTCTGGTTCTGCAGGTTGACCTGTATAGAGTATGAAATCATCATGTAATGGCATCATTGGAATAGCAAAGAGTATTGCAAGAAGAATTGTGCCGATAAAGAAGGTACGATGAAAGGAGACGGTGCGTTGGTGTGTCCAACGGGAAAACTCTCGCGGTTCAGGACACAGTCGTTTCGCTATTACTGCGTTCAAGTTCATAAACGCTAACGCAACGAAGAAAAATCCGAAGAAGAGCCCCCACCGTATTTTTATGATTTTCCAAAAGACGTTAGTGTAACCAACGTTTTCAAAAAACCAGAGATGCTCTATATAGAGATAGGAAAACGGAATCATACTGCTGATTAGTGCAATACCACCTATCCCCCAAAGCAGGTATGCCTGAACTTTCAACGAAAGTTTCCGATACCAAATCCCTCGCCGAAACCGAAAGATACCCCATACCAACGTGATCGTAACAAGAATAACATTGAAAATTAGCCATGCGATTGCAAGATCGGGAGTCATAAGAAAAACCTCTCTTGGTTTTTGTATGAGAGTAGTCTCAAGCACATGAAGCAAGCGGACATCTTTTGTCTAAATGCCTACAACCACTTGCACACATTATTGTGCTGCGAAACGCTTTAATATAGAATACCATCATTTTTTCGCCAATGTCAAGGCAATCATCACTGAATACATGTTTTCCGGCATAGCAGTAAATCCCTCTGAAAATTTTGTTTTTCATTTTTTACATTTTTGCTATAATGTGATAGTTGCAAGATGGACTTGCAAGTTACGACTTATACTCACCCATAATAAGCAAGGAGGCTTGTTATGTTTGGAAGAAAAAAGAAAACGGCAATGATCCCAACAATTAGTTCTGGGGTATCAGGTCCCCTCGGCGTGTTGCATCTTCCTCGGTTTTGGTCAAAAGTTCTGATGGATGCCAAGGGGGTACTCCATGAAGATTATCCTGCATGTGGAGCAGGGTACGATCAGATGGTGTTAGACGGGCTTGGGCTTGATAAAGACGCAACACTGGCGTATATCCAAGACAATTCACCCAGCTATCCGCAATTTGAAGCGTGGGTTTTGGAGCAGAGCGGCGGTAGTCTTGATGCTGACGCAGTTGCTGAGTTGAACGCCGCAATTGAGGGGTACCATCACGATGACGATACCCGTCAAGGCATTCTTGGTGCAAGCGGTATTGAAGATGATGGTAGTATTTTAGACGCTGTTAATCTAAATAACCTTGATGATTGGTATGAATTTCATGCAAGTTTAGATTAAATGTTTAGACATCTCCATGTAGGCACGAACAAGGCACCTACATGGAGATGTCTGTTTGTTTTTCTGACTACTTATCTGTCTCTGTCATTAATCCGCTTATCGTGTTAACAACAGTCCGTTGATGTACAATTGTTACAATTTTCTGCTTCTGTCGTCAGTTCGATTGCCTTACCCGTTTCAGAGGATTTGAGACCTGCAAGCAGGATTTCAGTAACATGCCGCGCCGTGTAGACATTGGAGAGCGGTGGTTGCGTCCCTTCGCGAATATGTTCGGCAAAATGTGCATGCATTCCACTCGGTGCAACGTCGCCACAGTCAATTGCTTTGGTGTCAACCGGGGCATGTTCTCGGGTATAAGAGGTAGGTGTCCATTGCGTAAGTGCAGCACCGTCTTTTCCGGGCATCGTGAACTTGCCGGCAGTACCGTGTATACTTGATTCACCCGTTCGTGCAGGATCGCACCAACTGGTTTCTGCTGTGACAATACCACCCGATTGCATTTCAAGTACAAGCGTTGCAACATCTTCTAATTCTGTTGGTTTGTCGAAAGTGGAAACGATACCGGTTACGCGTTTAAAAGTGCCAAGCATAGCAACGAGTCCAGAAACAGCGTAAACACCCATATCAAAGAGCGCACCGACACTTGCTTGTTTGGCATCGAAAAACCACAAATCGTCTCCAGATTCGCCAAAAATATCACGGATTTCAGCATAGTATATTTCAGGACCGCCATGGCTACTCCGCATTCTCGCGCCTGACACACGCCCGATGGCATTTTCTGCGATGAGTTGACGAACTTTATAGATACCTGCACTGAAATGTGGGAGACACATGACCGTTTTACCACTCGCTTCAGCAGCATCAACAAACTGATTCGCTTCATCCATATCGCCGCAGAGCGGTTTTTGCATCAACACATGTTTGCCTGCTTCCAACGCTTTAACGCCCCACGAAACATGTAATGGATGTGGCGTGCCAACGAGGATAGCGTCAAGCGTATCGTCTGCTATAATTGCATCATAATCCTGTGTCCAACGTGAAATATCAAATTCTTGACACTGATGTTTAAGGCGATGTTCACGTCTACCACCAATAACAACGATTTCAAAATCGTCTCCGTTTTTCAAATCAGGTAGATGCATTCGACAGACAATACCACCAGCACCAATAACACCGAGTTTAAATTTATCCATAGTTCTAATAATTCCTTCTAAATGAAACAGTTACGAAATAAATCACTTAAACACTTTTTAAAACAGTCAGATTCTCCGGCAGTCGAACTTGTTTTTGTTCTGCAAGACGTTGAAGACCCAGTTAATGTCGGGGCAACCTTCAGAATTGCCGATGCATGCGGCGTTCACGAGATTGTGTTAGCAGGTATTAGTGCACATCCACCCCACCCAACTATCGCAGGTATCGGGCGAGGCACACATCGCCGAGTTCCATGGCACACAACCAAATATGCTGCAGATGCCGTTATAAAATATAAAGAAGAAGGTTATCTCGCGTGTGCCTTAGAAGTTGCCTCAGATGCAGTGCCTTATCATACAGTTGAATATCCTGAGAAAGTGTGCCTGATTGTTGGAAATGAATACCGTGGCATTTCCCGACGCACATTTGAGGTTTGCGATATGGCAATTTACCTACCGATGTATGGTAAAGTCGGTTCCTTGAATGTGCACGTCGCACTGGCAGTCGCAACATACCATATTCTACATAAATGATGCTTACACAGTATCAATTTTATGGCAACTATTTGGCGTAAGTCCTGAGTAAAACAGCATAGATATTTTACTTTGCTGCTTCAGAATCTATTTTTCATAGGATTTAGCACATCCAAAGGGCTCCAAACGCCTTTTTTTTCTTCTATTTTCTTCATCAAATGTCTATATGCAGTGATAGCTTCATTCTCATCCACATATCTTGCTATGTTTACTCTTCTAATTTTTTCATTCTGTATTGGAACTAATGCCGCAAGTGTAAAATGATCACCGTCAGGAATAACAAGTATTTGCACACACATATCAACATTAATTGCAGAGACAATTGCATTATATTTTGTATCGTCTAAATCTGTTATAAACATTCTCAATTCTCTCCTAAAAAACTTCAGTCCGTATGTTAGAATAAGGATACGTGAAACCAACAAATTTCCAAAGAGGTGTAACGAATCGCACGACTATGAATGCAATAAATCCAAAATAAAATGTACTGCTACTTTAGATTTACAATAATCGTAAATCAAGAATTGATTCGTTCCTTCTTAGCCATCAATTGGCGTTAATACAACGTTGCGATACGCAACCGGACCGTGATCACCTTGCAACAACAGAGGACCAGTAGCCGCTTCATCTGGTAACATCGCACCGCGTGTGACTCCTGCCATTTCAACATTTTCATGGATTATTTGCCCATTCCACACAACTTTGACGAAAGTAGCATTGGCAGTTTTATTGTTGTTTGCATCGAATCTTGGGGCGCGGAAGGTTATGTCGTACGTTTGCCATTCACCGGGAGGTTTGCTTGCATTGACACGTGGTGGAACGCCATCAACAGGTTTATTGTTAATCCAACGACAATAAACGCCTCCACATGTCCCATACCTGAGTTCCGTTTCACCCCAACTATCCAATATCTGAATCTCATACCTACCCATTACGTAAACACCTGAGTTTGAACCTTGCGACACCATAAATTCAACGTGCAGTTCACAATCACCGTGTTCATATTCTGTGTAAAGATCAGCTGTTCGTCCTGTCGGACCGTTATAAAAAACGCCTTCGCCGGGTGTTGCTGTTAACAACTTACTGTCGTCTGGATTGAGTGTAACATCACCGATAGCAGACCACGCATGTTCCGATGCACCGCCTCTCGCATGCCAATCCTCCAAATTCTTACCATTAAAGAGAGTAATTTGAGACATAAATACCTCCTATGTAAATGTGTTAGATACTTTGAGAATTTACCTAAAATTTATCATTGACAAATTTTGAAATATAACATATCTTATAAAGAATAATCAGTGGTTTTAATTTTACCTTGAATATCAAGAAACTGAAGCAAAACAATTATATTTCAGACAATTAAAGTAAAGTTTATGAAACAAGCATTTCTATTTCTATTTCTATTTCTATCCCTATTGATGGGATCGCTCGTTGTTTTCAAAATTGCCTCACTTCAAGCAGATACTGCGGATACTGCAGGCGCACAAGAAAGCACTTCAGAGACTATAAAAACACCTTTTGCCGAAGGATGCAACAAATGTCACGGAGACGAAGCCTCTTACAAAGAATGGACTCAAGCGGGGCATTCACATGCCCTTGTCAATCTCCTTGAAGGTCCGTATGAAGTGCAGACCTCTTGTCTGAGTTGCCACTCTTCTGGGTATACCATGTTTGCCGAGCAAGGCATTCCAGGACACCCGTATAACGAAAAGACAGCAGTCAATGCAGTCGCTTGTTCATCCTGCCATTCCCATGCCAGTAAAGAGGAACATCTGTTGGTAATGCCTGCAAAAAAATTATGTGTCACCTGCCACAAAATGGACTGTGGATGTGCTGGTGCTGGTATTGTTCACCAATCGCAAGCAGAGATGTTTTTAGGGCGTGAAGGCGCAGGCGTTAAACGGATGCCATCGCCGCACGTGCGCGCCATGAAAAAACGTTGTGTTCACTGCCACATGGCAAAAAATGACCCCAAAAAAGACGACAAAGAACCTGTCGTAAAACATGGTGGCCATACCTTCAAGGCGGACTTTTCAACTTGTAGTAGTGCAGGATGCCATGATAGTGCTGATAATGATATGGCGGTAAAACTCCCCCTATATCGTGCTGAAATTGAGGCAAAGATGAAGGAAGTCAAAACAATGCTGGACAACGCAGCAGACAAAACCTCACAAGCCTATAAAGATGCAAAGTTAAACTATGACATGGTGAAGGGAGACAGCGGCTATGGGCTACATAATATCCCTTATGCCCGTGCTTTGTTAGACCATAGTCTCTCTCTAAAACCGCAGTTAAATCCTGCTGAAAACCAGTAGATGTTATTGACAATGATTTAGCAAACGTGGCTTTAACTGGCACCGTTTGTTGCCGATTTCAACGGAACATCTTGATCTTGCGGAATATAATAGCTTAACGGGTCGTTGACAACACCGAGAAGTTGCTTCTGAATTGGATTACATTTGGCAACCAATTCATCCGGCATTTGTATATAATCCATCGGTTTGACCCAACGGTAGGCATACCCCATAAAGATCGTTTTACGTGGAAAACCTGCCCAATTTTTTCCGATGCCATGATATGTCCGTTGTTCAAAGAGGAACGCATCACCAGCATTGACGTTCATAGAAATCGCACCACGTGCCCCACCTGTTTCAGGATCACGGGCGGGCATACCTTTTAATCGGTTGCTTCCCGGCACTAATACCGTTGCACCTGAGGCAGGGTCAGACTGGTCACTGATAGCATACGCTATCTTGAGCAGGATGCGTGGGTGCGGTTCCTGCATCTCGCGATATGACGTTCCACCATCACGATGAAGTCCAATCTTAGTCTTGGCATCGTCGGGTGGTTCCTCTTTTGAAGGGAGCACAATCAGGTGTGACGTAATCATCTGTATGTTCCAATTCAAAACGCCACAAGCATAAGGAAAAGTTTTGTGCCAGTCAAGAAGTTGGAGAAATGCCTCATGATGCGTAATGCAATTACGTAGATTGAGTTTACCATCTGGATCCAGATTTTCCGCTGCTGATTCCTTCTCGAAAACTTCATCAACGGCAGCGTCAATTTCCGCCACGACATCTGGTGGCAAGGCATTTTTAATTAAGAGATAGCCGTTATCATCAACAAACTGTTTTTGCTCAGACGTAAGGACTACCGCCTCAGACAAATCGTTCATCGTATCCATTTTTTCATCCTTTTTAGACATGTCTAAATTCAATTTATTTTTATCCTATTGGGACGTTTGACTGTCCTATGATTTTAAAGTATACAAGGATTTACTGAAAATCTCAAGTAAATTTTAGACGCTCTCAGCACACTGGAGCTTAAGGCTACAACGCGGAAAGTTCTGAATCAATTTTGAGACCCACAATTTCACAGCAATCAGGAAGCGGACAAGAAACTTCGCATCGTCCACTAACAACACAAACACGACCACATTTCGGTGCTACATGGCGTGCTATTTTAATCGGCACCGGACTTACTATACCCAACGTCTATTGGATTTTAGATTCAGCGGGACAAGGGTACCCAACCACGATTTCGCTCTACTTTAATGTCATCTTTTGCATCTTTATCATTACAGGTGCAAATTTGGCATTGAAACAAGTTCTGCCGCGCGTCGCTTTCCAACAAGGCGAATTGCTGACGATTTATGTCATGCTCGCGATTGCCTCCTCCTTGGCAGGACACGATGTTCTCCGCGTCTTAATCCCGATGATCCCTTATGCTTTCTGGTATGCTACACCTGAAAACGATTGGGCGCATCTATTTCATCGTTATATCCCCGATTGGATAGCAGTCAAAGATAAACCATTTTTAACCGAGTATTACCGAGGTGAAACGAGTTTATATCAATGGGAAATCATTGAAGGATGGATCACCACCACCCTAACGTGGGGTGGTTTTTTGTGTGCCCTCGTGTTCGTAATGGTTTTTATCAATACGCTTGTTCGCAAGCAGTGGACAGAACACGAAAAACTGAGTTATCCAATTATTCAACTACCACTTGAATTGACAAACGTCGGCAAAACGAACCTGCTAACAAACAAGATGATGTGGCTTGGATTTGGGATTGCGGGTGCGATTGATATTCTCAACGGGTTACACTATCTCTTTCCAAATGTGCCAAGTCTCGGCGGTCGTCTCTACGATTTACGTCCATTTTTCACCCAAAAACCGTGGAGTGCGATTGGATGGACGCCAATTGCTGTGTTTCCGTTTGCTGTAGGGATGGCGTTCTTTATTCCGCTGGATTTGTCATTTTCTTGTTGGTTTTTCTATCTGTTTTGGAAGGCGGAACGGATTTTCGGAGATGCGTTGGGAATCAGAGGTATGCCGAATTTTCCGTTCACCGATGAGCAATCGTTTGGCGCTTATATCGGCTTATTCGTCATTGCTATTATTGCCACGCGAAAACACCTCGCACAAGTAGCACGCAAAATCTTTAGACCGCAGGACGGAAACGATTCGGATGAACCGATGTCATATCTCGGCATGATTATATGTCTTATCGGTAGTTTGATGTTTATCGCTATCTTTTGTAATACCGCTGGAATGTCAGTGTGGGCAATTGTGGTTTTCTTCGGCATTTACTACGCAATTTCCACCGCTGTGACTCGTATGCGTGCTGAACTCGGTTCACCCGTACACGATTTACATTTCATTGGACCAGATGAGATGATGCCTCGTATCTTTGGAACGCGTCTGCTCGGACCGCGAAACCTAACCATGCTTGCCTACCTCTTCTCTTTTAATCGCGCTTATCGTGGACATCCGATGCCGCATATCTTGGAAGGCTTTAAACTTGCTGAAAGAACCCGAATCTCCAATCGTAGACTTCTCATTGCAATGTGTGTGGCAATTGTTATCGGCACATTCGCATCATTTTGGGCATTTTATCATATCTCATACATTGAAGGCGCACGCGATTGGTTCGCAGGCAGACCGTTTAACCGACTTCAGAGTTGGCTCACTTCACCCAGAGCACCCGATGTCCCGGCAATAGTCGCGATGTTTATT
>JAPPMR010000392.1 GCA_028818995.1 Candidatus Poribacteria bacterium
CTGTGGGGGACCGAACGCGGCATGATGAATGTCGCTACCTTCTCGCATGATGCACGCTGGATTGCCACTGGCGACCAAGACGGCATTCTTAAGGTTTGGGATACACAAAACGGCCAGTGTGTTGCAAGAACAGACTGGGGAGGGACTGAGAGACGCAATGTCATCCTTCATGTCCAGTTTTCTCCGGACGATCAATATATCGCTGCTTCCGGTTTTGGGCATAGTGCTGTCTATGCATGGAACACAGAACTCAACGCACCTATCAGAAATTTTAAACTTGAAAATCCAAAATTAAGCGATTATAGGAAAGAAGGGGCTTCCAATGACAGACATTTTCCCATCGCTTTTTCACCCAAAAGTAATCTATTTGCTTATGTGACTTCACCGGAAACAGTAACGGTTTCAAATATAAACACAGGTGAAGACATAGCGTATCTCACGGGACACACTGCCCCATTACATACCCTCTTGTTTTCACCTTGTGGGCAATACCTTGCCAGTGCAAGCCTTGGTGCTACCGTTCAAGTATGGGATATTCAAAATGAATCTCTTGTTATGACTCCCAAAACTTATGAAGGCAACCGAGTAAGACTCGCGTATACACCTGATGAGACATTACGAGTTGCAGACATTTATGATGACAAAGTAGTAATATGGGATACTTCACAGCAGAAAGAGTTAGATACATTCAACACTATCGGCGCGACAGCAGAAAACGCAAGGTTTTCAAACGATGGAATGCAATTCGCTATTTCCTGTTGGAGCCATAATATTCAATTATGGAAAGCAGGGACACCTTCCACAAGATCATTTTTTCCTGGATATGGAAGTGTTCCTTATTCGGTTGCATTTATGCAAGATAGCAATACATTAGTCGGTGGTAACTGGGGAAGTACTGGTAAGATATTTTGGAATGTTAGAAACAGGGAAGTACAGAGGATACTTCCACCGAAAGCTAAGCGCAGCTCATTACGAAAAAGCATGGCATTGTCTCCAGATGATCAACTTTTGGCTATTGATGCGGGAGACAATGACATACAAATCTGGCATATTGAAACTGAAGAATTAGTTGCAGAACTCACCGAACATGAAAACTTGATCTTTTCGTTGACGTATTCTCCTACCGGTGAATACCTTGTCAGTGGAGGATTGAAAGACGAACTATATGTTTGGGATGTCGCACGTTGGGAAAAGCAGCACACACTTATAGGACATACAAGTTCAGTTGAAGCAATAGCATTTCATCCTAATGGAGAAAGGTTCGTTACCTCATCCAGGGACGGAACCGCTTTGCTTTGGAATGTTGAAACAGGAGAACAAATCTCACCACTTCCTTTACCCGAAACCTTAGAGGATGCCTCTCTATACAGAGGCGAACCAGACGAAATTGAACGAGTCATCAATGGTGGGAATCTTCAATGGAAGGATAATCAACACATGCAGTCTATCGTTTTCTCGCCTTGTGGGAACTGGATTGCTGGCGGACTCGGCACATGGTACGCTGATGGGTTAATCAACGAAATTCGATTGTGGGACACAGAGACGTTGGAAACACACATGATATTCCTTCAACCTCAGGGGTGTATTCGTCCGTGGGCATTAACATTTTCTCCGTGTGGAAAGTATCTCGTTTCCGGTGCTTGGTGGAAATGGGGATTGGATAAAGCACCTATCCATATATGGGAAATGTCGACTGGAAAAAATATCCACACTTTCTGGGGACATGCTTCTGATGTCCAAGATGTTGACTTCTCACCAGACGGACTGCTCTTAGCAAGTGGTAGTTTCGACGGCACTGTTCTCCTCTGGGACGTGAAATCTATTATCGGTTCAGACTGAGGTGCTTCCAACAAGAATGTAACAATTGCTTGACAATCGAAATAAAGTTACACTACACTTTAGCAAGGAGGACTTTAACAATGTCAAACATTTCAGATGAAAAATTGATAAAAGCCGCGATAGAAGGCAATACCAAAGCGAAAAATACGTTAAAAGACAGAGTACAATCGGTGGTACTGCCAGCTATCAAAAAGAGAGGAATCCAGAGTTCTGATGAAGATGTAAAAGTCTTGGCGAATCAGATAGAGGAGAAAGTGCTTAACGCATTACATCAATTTCGCTTCCGAGTATCTTTGGAAACATGGGTACATCGTATTAGTGTCAACATGATTATCGAATATCAAAGAAGGATAATGAGGCGGCAACCTATGTTACAAAGTATGAATGGAAAGTAGTTCAAAAACACAACTTCAATGAAACAACAACTCAGTTACATTCGTTTTTTTTTTACTTTACGCGAAATTTGAATTTTTACAGTAATTTTGTAAAATTTATTTGACATATACCATGTTTTGTGGTATACTTAAAATCTGCTTAGGGATTGAAAGTTTATTAAATCCCGTTCTTTGAAAATAAATTTGACTTAAATCAAAATTCTGTGGTATACTACTATACCAGCAAAAAAAGAATTTGGCTTATGTCAGATTTCGGGTATATTTATTATATACCATGCGCGAGGGGGTGTAGCTCAGCTGGGAGAGCATCTGGTTTGCAACCAGAAGGTCAGCGGTTCAACTCCGCTCATCTC
>JAPPMR010000204.1:0-1195 GCA_028818995.1 Candidatus Poribacteria bacterium
GTCTTATTATGAGCACCATGTGTATAGGCGGCATGCGTATGTTCAGGAAAATCAGGACGTTCACCATTTTCATCTTCGTCAGCCCAATAATTTTCATGCGAATGTGTTTGCGCTGGATGCGTATGTTCTACATCAGCGGAAATATCTTTTGCTTCCCACGAGTGATGCCATATATCGTTTGGTGGTCTTTGAACATGGAATTCTAAAGTTTCCTCTGTATGTCCATAATTATTTTCCTCTGTAAGGTCACTGATAACAGTCGCACTGAACAAGGTGATGCATATATACATTGTGCAGAAGATACTTAAACGAACAATCTGATTTTTTTCACGAAAAAACATAATAATCTTTAATACCCCTCAATTTGATAGTCCCATTATTTCAGCAGTTATCAACACGTTGCTGCCACAATATAATTCTACCAAAAGATTATTGTAAGGACAAAGATAGCCGCTACTAATGGCCATCCTGCAGTTACTATCATAGATAGTAGTATAAGTATACCCATTATCGATATATCCTCTGTTATATACTCTTCCAATAGCCACGAGACACATTTATAATCTTGCCTTCTGATTTTAGTTCCTTTAAAGCAGCTGAAACATAACGCGGAAACCTTTCAAAGCCGCAAGGAAAATTATCTGTCCTAATATTTAACACGGCTTTATTATTACCTTGATCAATCTTATCTATAATATCTTTTCTTTTCCAAACTCTATTGTCTGACAAAACATCAAGTATTACCACTTTAAGTTCCTTAAAAAGACCCGATCTTAAATCTTTCACTGTGAATTCTCCTGTTTAGGATTATCCACTACCCGTGCTAAAATATCATATCAAAACATAAAAAATCACTTGACAAAAATTATCAATTGTGATATAATATTTATTGTTAAGTAATGGAATCAGCCTGTTAAATGATACTCAACTATTGAGAATTAAGGAATAGCTTGCTATCCCCGCTAACAGAAATTTGGCGTATTCTTAGATCTAATTGTCATCTAGATCCTTGGTCCTCAACAGTGTATATTGTGGGTCCAGGACGTACTAACAATTTATTTGACTTTTAGATCCAACAGTGATACAATTTAAAGCAGCAAGGGATAGCAAAACTATTCTCTTGTTTGACAAATTGAATTGCAGGGTTTTCTTTTGCGGGATTGCCCTGCAATCTCAACGCCTATAATTATACATC
>JAPPMR010000204.1:1205-2586 GCA_028818995.1 Candidatus Poribacteria bacterium
ATAACGATATATTGTCAAATAAAAAAGGTGCTATAACCCGTTAGGTTATAGCACCTCAACTTAATTTATGTCATAGGTTGATTATTACGTAATTATAGAAGATTCCGAAAATAAGTTTACATTTTCTGAGATTTATGTTAGTGTTATAGTCCATACTTCAATCTTCCCCATGTAGTTCCAAGCTTGTCTTGTGGCTGAACCGGCAATCTACCACGGTTTGGAATTCCCTCACCCGTAACAACGAAATTGTCAAAAAAAGCAGTATATCCCGCTATACCAAAACCGACACTTCCAGTAGCAAGGTCACCCTTAAGAAATACAAAATTATCCAGACGACATATCAAACTCAAGGCTAACTCATCATTAACCCATAACATTAAGAGGTCACCACCGACTTTCAGTTTTAAGTGACTCCATTCATTTGTCTTCAGAAATGGGTGTGCGTAAACAGCTTTACAGGGTAGATTTACGCCATCTCGCAAAACATTTTCAATGTTTTTTTGACCACCTCTTAAGCGGAACCACAACGGCAGCCCATCTAAATTTCCAGTTTTCAAGCTAAGAATAGTTCCTGTAACGATTGGTATCGGAGCATCCCAAAATATATCTCCTATTGTAAAAACAATCGCTCTGGTCTGCGTGACGCGGGCAGCCAGCACAATATGTCCCTTTCCATGTCTTTTAAGAGGCATCACGTCCAACTCAACTTCATAATTTATCCATTCTACATCTTTTAGCACGAGTAGCCGAATATTGTCATCTTGACTTTCAGCACGAATTTCCCCATTAAAGACCCTCCATTTGCCAGGCCTGGAATCCTTTACGTTGACTTCTTTCCAATCCATCAATTTACGGTCATCAAATGTATCAACATAAGTTCCTGCTGTAACAGACAATGTAAATAAAAAGAGGATACACCCAACAATCAAAGTAGCGGATTTCATAATGGTCTCCATAATCCAAGGTGCACGTTTTGGATTCCAAAACCTCAGGATTTGAAAAGGAACAGACAAGTATTTGTTATTCAAGTGTGGGACTTAATCCAATGTTTCTGCCCATTCACTCAGCACCCTTGCCATCTCAACAAAAACGTCCTCATCAGATTTACGTGACCTTTTTAGGGTTTTAAATCCGTGGTCAGCGGTGTCCAATAGATGTAAGGTGGCTTTGTCGCCAAGTTTTTGACAGACCGGTTCCAACAACTCAAGTTTTGCCAACTTATCACGTGTGCCGGATAGGAACAGCATCGGAATTGTAACATCAGCAAGGTGTTCCGCGCGTTCTATGCCTTCCTTTCCAGATGGATGCAGTGGAAAAGCAAAAAACACGAGACCTTTGACATGTTCAATCGGTTCTTTCGCTGCGGACATTGAGGACATGC
>JAPPMR010000511.1 GCA_028818995.1 Candidatus Poribacteria bacterium
CTGTGACCACCTGATTAAAAGTCAGATGCTCTACCAGCTGAGCTAACGGCTCAAATTCACAATATATTATGATACACTCATTCTGGGCAAATGTCAAGTTAAAATGCAAAACTTTAGAAGATATATTGTGGAAAGTTTAGTGAGGCATTCCTACCAGAGCGGGGCACCCAATGCTACAATTTGGTTTCTATCCGGTCCGACAGAGATAATCGGAATTCGCACATTGAGATAATCAGCAACATACTTGATGTAGTCTTTGGTTCGCTGCGGTATATCTTCAGCGGAACGTGCTTCAGTCAACGGTTGTTGCCATCCAGGCAATGTTTCATAAACTGGTTCACATTCTTCCAAAACTTTCAGACTACTTGGGAAAGTGGTCGTTTCTTTGCCTTTATAGCGATAGGCGACACAAACTTGTAGATCAGCAAGTGTATCAAACACGTCAAGTTTTGTGAGGGCAATAGCAGTTAATCCGTTAATTTGCGTTGCATATCGGAGTGCCACAAGGTCAAGCCATCCGCAGCGTCTCGGTCTTTGCGTTGTGGCACCGTATTCCTTGCCGATATCGCGGATTTCTTCATCTAAGTCGGGCGGCATTTCAGTCGGGAATGGACCACCACCAACGCGCGTGACATACGCTTTTGAAACTCCCAACACTTCACCAATTACTTTTGGACCAATGCCGAGTCCTGTGCATACAGCCCCTGCAGTACAGTTAGACGAAGTTACATAAGGATACGTACCAAAATCTATGTCAAGCATAGTTCCCTGCGCGCCTTCAAACAGAATCCTTTTATCGGCAGCAATTGTCTCGTGCATGAATGCTACCGTATCTGTTACATAAGGAGCAATTCGTTCTGCATAGTTGTAATATGTTTCAAGCAGGGTATGTCGAGCAACATCACCTACTTCGAGCGCATCTGCTTTGGTTTCAAGGTTGTAATCAAGCTTCTTTTGGAAGTGGTCAAACTCAAGCAGATCACCGACACGAATACCCGCGTGTCTATTCATCTTATCGGAGTAGGTTGGGCCAATGCCACGTGAAGTTGTGCCGATTTTTGTAGCACTTCCCATCTGCTCCCACTGTTCAACAAGTTTGTGGTAAGGCATAATGAGATGCGCACGATCACTTATCTTCAGATTCTTACTACTGACCTCAACACCTTGTGCTTGTAATCCGTCAATTTCACGGAAAAGCGTTTCCAAATTGATGACGACTCCATTGCCGATTACATTCACGGTGTTAGGTCTTAGGATACCAGACGGGATCAGATGAAGAATAAACGTCTTTTCGCCAAGAACAATGGTATGCCCGGCGTTATCGCCGCCTTGATAGCGCGCGACAACATCCGCATGCTCAGCGAACACATCGGTGAGCTTTCCTTTACTTTCATCACCCCATTGGGCACCTAAGATAACAATGTTTGACATACTAACCCTATTACATCTCGTAGGACATGAGTCCGTATACGAGAGATTACATAAACGCTACGAATTCCATTGAACGCACGAAGAAATTAACGTTTGGAGAATTGGAATCTTGCCCGTGCGCCTTTCTGTCCATATTTTTTGCGTTCTACCATCCGTGGATCACGTGTTAAAAACCCACCTTTTTTTAGAGGCGGCTTCAACGATTCATCTGCCTTAACAAGTGCACGCGCCAGACCGTGTGAAATAGCACCAGCTTGACCAGTATTTCCCCCGCCACGGACATTCACGTGGACAGCGAATTCACCGGTTCGCTCAACGTGCTCAATAGGTCGACGTGCAGCTTGCACATGGTCAGAACGGTCGAAGTATTCCTCAATGGGTTTTTTATTAACGAAAATACCGCCTTCACCACCTGGGATAATTCGGACGCGTGCCACAGAGGTTTTACGTCTGCCAGTGCCCCAATATTGTTCAATAGCCATATATTCCTCAACTGTTAAAATGTTAAGACTTCCGGTTCCTGTGCCTGATGCGGATGGTTCGGACCGGTGTAAACCCTTAATCCCTTCATCAATTTCGCCCCGAGACTGTTTTTAGGTACCATCCCTTTGACTGCAGTTGTAATAATAAATTCCGGACTGCGTTCCATCTGTTCATTGAAAGTTCGATATCTGTCACCACCAGGATAACCGCTATGTCGGAAATAGGTTTTCTGCTCAGCTTTATTTCCTGTGACAACGACCTTTTCGGCGTTAATCACAGCAACACGATAGCCTAAATCCGCGTGGGGTGTAAAACCGGGGTCGTGTTTCCCTCTCAGCACTTGCGCGATGTGGGATGCCAAACGTCCGAGCACCTGCCCCTCCGCATCCACGACGTACCATCTAATCTGTTTATCGGATTTAGGAAAAAAAGTTTTTGTTTTCAATACCATAATTCTTTACCTTCTCTAAAAATGCTTGCATTCCTAATGATACTTGTTTAAATGCATAATTGTATTATACTATAAAAAGCATAGGTTGTCAAAATTAAATAGATTATGTCACACACTTGACAAAAAAATGTGTCTTGTGATAAAATATTAAAAATTGTCCTAATGTTACTATACTATCTTTCAATGTTCAAAATCCAATAGTTAGCAAAAACTAATACC
>JAPPMR010000469.1 GCA_028818995.1 Candidatus Poribacteria bacterium
CGCTAACGGTGTTCCATCTGCCGAAGTGGATAATTTGGTTGAAAATTTACAGGATGAGGATGAGAAGATTAGATTGAATGCTGCTTACCGTTTAGGGAGAGTTGGTGAAGCAGCAGTGCCCGCCTTGAATCAAGCATTGCATGGGACATCTGACTCAGTCCGAAACTATGCAGGACATGCGTTGAGTCTCACAGGCTTACCCGCTGTGCCAACGTTGATTGATGCACTACAGATTGAGGATAACTCTGTTCGTGCTACTGCAGCTTATGCGTTAGCAGATATGGGAAAAGCAGCAGCGGAAGCTATTCCAGCATTAACCAGTGCTGCACAAGATGAATCTCCATTGGTTCGTCGACATGCAATTGAAGGTTTAGGAATTATTGGTCAACAGTTAAATGGAGATACCGATTTCGAACAGACGGTACAAGTTTCGATAGAAGGACTACGCGACGAACACTATTGGGTTCGGTATAATGCAGCTCGCACGTTAGCAAAACTGGGACCGCTCTCTGAACCGGCGTTGCCACACTTAATCGCCCAACTGGAAGATGAGAACCGATATGTGCGTTTTCACGCTGCGTTGGCATTGAAGGAAATTGATACTGCAGAAGCACGAGAAGTATTATTCAATCATCTGCTTTCTACGAGGTGGTGTGCACTAACAACACGAGATACACCCTATTAATAGAAATTAGATGTTGCGAATTGAAGTTATAGTGGATTTACAATTAACTTTACATCAGAACTGTAGGAGGGAACTCCGGGGAATACCAAAAAGGTATTCATACCGTTGATTTCTTGATTTGGATTCCCGACAGGTCGCGATTCGGAGATCGAAATCAACGGTATGAATGCCATTGGGCGAATACGCGTATGGTATTCGCCATGATTCACCGCCTACAGGATTTTGAAATCAAAGTCCTCCAACTATTTATGAGATAGGTTGTAGACCTATCTGTTATCCGTGTGTTGGTTATTTGGGACATTCCACAGGATTACAGTGCCATCAGAAGAACCACTTGCAAGCATACTGCCATCAGGATTGAAAGCAACTGATCGAATCCATGATGTGTGTCCAGTCAATGTCCCCTTGCTTTGACCGGAAGCGACACCCCACAATCTGATCACTCTGAGACTTCCGCTTGCAATTGTATTTCCATCTGGGCTAAACTCAACACAGTAGGCGTTCTTGGCTGTCGGTTCTGAAAAACTACTTAACTGACTATTGGATTGTAAGTCCCATAATTTGACTGTGTTATCATAACTTCCACTGGCAAGTATAGTTCCATTTGGAGAAAATGCGACTGATGCTATCCTCTCGTTGTGCCCAAAAAGGTTTCTTCTTGACTCACCTGTGTGTACATTCCACATTTGTACCTGCTGCAGATTTGTAGCAGCGGCAACGAAATCCCCATCTGGACTTAGGGAAATACCACTAACTTCTGTGATCGGGACATTAGAATTTGTATTTGAAGTGTTTGCAGAGATTGTCTGTGAAATATCGCCGGTTTGGACATCCCAAAAACGAATTGTACTGTCTCTACTGCCGCTAATGAGTGTTGTGCCATCAGCAGAAAATGCAAGAGAAGTTACCGTTCTGGTATGTCCAGTAAAAGTTTTTGAGAGTTTTCCAGTCTGAAGATCCCATAAAAGTATTTGACCTCTGAAATCTCCTGATGCAAGTACCGCCCCATTTGGTGAGTACGCTACAGAATAAGGCCGACTTGTATGACCAATTAGTGTTTTTCGCACCTCTCCAGTCTGTACATTTCGCAGTTGAATCGCATTGTCTACTATCTCGGTAGTAGCAAGTGTCGTGCCATCCGCTGAAAAAGCAACAGACCTTATGTAATTCGTATGCCCTATAATAGTTTTCAAAAGTTGACCGGTGTTAGCATCCCAAATACGAATTGTTCCATCTGATCGACTGCCACTCGCAAGGGTAGCACCATCAGGAGAATACGCGACAACGTCTACGTTAGCCTTATGTCCAACAAGCGTATTCACAACATTTCCGGTATTAGAATCCAGAATATGGATTGTATTGTCTATACTTCCACCTCCACTGACAAGGTATGCTCCATCTGCCGAATACGTCAAAGACGAAATATACCTTCTTTGTCCGCTGAAGGTTTTGATAAGTTGACCGGTGTTGGCATCCCAGAAATGGATGCCATCCCAACTTCCAGTCGTGAGCTTATGTCCATCCGGTGAAAATGTCCTGCTGGAAACGAAATTTAAATCCATATAGACGGTTTTTTGAAGTTCTCCGCTATTTACGTCCCACAGACGGATGACTTTATCGGTAAAATCTTCAACGCTTATAAGTGTCTTTCCATCTGGTGAAAATGCCATAGAACGTACAGTATCGGTGTGTCCAAAGAGGGTTTGCACAACTTCACCCGTGTCTATATCCCACAGTCGAACAGTCGTATCCACACTTCCAGTTGCTAATATTTTTCCATTTGGGCTAAATACCATAGAATAAATTGATGAAGTATGCCCTGTGAAAACGTCTCGTAGTTTATTATCTGCTATATTCCACAATAGAATATTGATACCACTTGCACTCACAAGTGTTTTTCCATCGGGACTGAAAACAACTGAAGTCGCACCATACATACCGTCTGTAAGTAAATCAAGTTCCTCGCCAGTGTTAACATCGTAAATCCATGTGCCAATTGAGCTCGCAACTGCAAGTTTTTTGCTATCAGGAAAATAGGCAATATCGCGTATTATCCCCTTTCCAAAACGAT
The DNA here is from genome assembly GCA_028818995.1 of Candidatus Poribacteria bacterium. The sequence continues at coordinate 2,757 of JAPPMR010000469.1, forward strand.
AGGTAGCACCCTCAGGCAAATGCCATTTTGTGTACTCTTGAGTGAAACCAGTTGATTGACACAACAGCAGAATGAGAATTATAAATATGCTAAGGGTGTTTAGTTTTTTCATAGCGGCAAGATTGGAGTTGAAAGGCGGATCAAGGTATATCAGGTCTATCCCGCGGAGGATTGGGAGGTTATTGCCTTCAAAGATGGTGCGGTTTTTAATTTGCGGCATATTCACGGTGCATATTGTGTCATATCAAAGGCGGTGTTTCCTAACAAGAGTGCTTGAAAAAGCATGTCGTAAGCGCGTTGTGCTCTGTCTTCCTGGCTTTCTTGGAATTGGGCAATTGTTGCAGACTTCGATGTGATGACAGGTTCTCCGTTGGTTGTTTCTGAGGAGATATGATATTTTTCGGACACGGCTGATATGACGTGGTGTAGGATGTTATTGTCATCTTTTGCGTGTCGTTCAATTATGATTTTATCATATTTGCTGACATCAACGATTGTATCAAATTGGGTTTTGACAAACATTTATTTTACCTTTTTATTCAGGTTGTCGCCTGCAAAGATAGTGCGGTTTTTTATTTGGGCATTTGTTCTCTGCCAGCTAATTGCCTTGTTCCTTCTGTTTGTGTTTTCTGAATCTCTCAACTATATCTTTCGCTGTAATTTCTATGGGCGGCGCGGGTATTATGGTGATAATAATATGTTTTACTGGATGTTTCAACATAGGTTTAAAAGGATCAAAAGGCATGCCGAATTCAAGCACACGTTCTCTATTATCAAAAAAGAAATATTCTGCAGAAATACCAATATATTTAGGAACAAGAATCGTTAGAGTCTTATTTGAGTGAATAACATTAATATGCGTCTCTGTGGGATGTATAATCACGTCATTAAGCATCTCACCTTTATTATGGTAGATTTTTATTTTTATCAATTCTTCACTTTTTGTTTTCGTATATGTAATAGAGTTCTGGCAAGCGGACAGCAAGCACACTGCAAGAATAAAAAAATAGAGGCATGGTTTAAAGTGTGGGGTTATGTTCATGGGTTTAAGATATAAAAAAGGGCAGATTAAGTCAAGTTAAAAGTTTAACGAGTCGTTAAGGAATGTCATTTTATCCAACATGACGATACAAGCATAGAAAGCGACCACAGAGTAGCCGGGTTCGGTGCAACTGTGCAGGTAGACATCGGCAAAATCGTGAACGGTGCGATTATCTCTAAAATTGCGTTTATTAATCCGTTTGGGGTTGGAACTTTGACATATCCCATAACAGTACCGTTCCATCAGCACTTCCACTCGCGAGTAATTTCCCATCTGGAGAAAACGCAACCGATAAGACATATCCGGTATGCCCAACGAATCCTGTCTTGTGTTTCCCTGTATGCGCATCCCAACAACGTACCATCTTATCCCAGCTGCAGCTGGCGATTATATCTCCATGAGGGGAGTAGGCAACAGATAAAACATACCATGCGTGACCTTTTAACATCTGTTCATTTCCGAACGTCTGAGCATTCCACAAACCGATTGTTCTGTCATCGCTTGCACTTGCTAATGTATCGCCATTCGGACTGAAGGCGAGACCCGTAATCTGATTCGTATGTGCCACTGTCTTTTTAAGTATGCGCTGCAATGAGGATTTTTGCTGCTGTGCACCGGTGTTTGGGTCCCAAAAAAGTATATTATTATTTCCATCACCACTTGCGAGTGTGTTACCGTCAGGTGAAAAGGCAACTGCTCTAACTCTATCTGTATGTCTATTAAGCGTGTGCAAGAGTTCACCCGTTTGCGCGTTCCATAGACGGACTGTGTTATCATAACTGCCACTGGCAAATATACTTCCATCCGCAGAAAATGCTACGGATGCGACATTATTAAAATGTTCGGTGAGTGTTTGTTTTTGTTGTCCTGTGTTTGGGTCCCAAAAACGGATTGTACTATCCCAACTACCACTGGCAAGTGTATTGCCATCAGGTGAAAATGCTACAGTGCCAACTGTCTGGACGTGTCCGATAAGTGTGTTTTTGTATGCACCTATACGCGGATCCCATAGGTGGACAATACCTCCCGAATTTCCACTGGCAAGTGTATTGCCATCAGGCGAAAATGCTACAGTCTTCACGTCTCGAGTATGTCCTACAAATGCATTTGTTTCGCGTCCTGTACGAGCATGCCACAAGCGAACTGTACCATCGTAACTCCCACTTGCGATTGTATTACCATTAGGGGAATATGCAACTGAGACGACATGATTTGTATGTCCTGAAAGCGTTTTCACCTGTACGCCTGTATGCGCGTTCCACAAATGAATATCATTATCCCAACTTGCACTCGCCACTTTCTCTCCATCCGGCGAAAAAGCAACCGATACAACATACCATGTGTGTCCAGCAATAATCTGCTTGTTCTTACCTGTAGACGTTTCCCACAGACCGACGGTTCCATCATCGCAGCCACTGACAATTGTTTGACCATCAGGACTAAATGCGACAGAAGTTACTGCACGCCCATGTTCTGAAAGTGTCTTCAGATGCTCTCCAGTGTTGGCATCCCATAATCGGATTGTTGTATCGTTATTTCCACTTGCAAGGGTTTTTCCATCTGGACTGAAGGCTACTGCCCTACCCCATCCTGCATGTCCTGTGAGTGTCTTTTTGTGTGTGCCTGTTTGGGTATCCCACAGACATACAGTCGCATCTTCACTGGTACTTGCAAGGGTTCTCCCATCAGGACTGAAGGCAAGCGATCTCACATCGTCTAAATGCCTAACAAGAGTCGCCTTTCGAGTGCGAGTCTCCATGTCCCATAACCGAATGGTGTTATCGTTACTTCCAGTTGCCAATGTCTTACCATCTGGACTGAATGCAATACACTCAACGGCATCTGTGTGCCCCGTGATGAGTGCTACTTCAGCACCTGTGTCAGAGTCGTATAGCCAGACACCTATTCCAGTGGATACTGCGATTAGGTTGCCATCAGGGGAATATTTAACCTCAAATAATTTTCCCTTTCCTAAACGAGCTACAGCACCTTGAGGCAGCTGCCATTGGGTGAAATCTTGTGCGAAACTGTCTGATAACGAGAACTGAAAAATGACGAGTGTTAGTATCACAAAAAGGTGAAGTTTTTTCATAGTCACCTCATTTTCTTAGTTTTGGGATTGAGAGGTTCAGAATAATTGGTAAAGTCTGCGTTTGGGTGGATTTAAGTTTATCATGAAATTATATGATTTGTCAATGAACATGTTTTTGAATTGATTTCGTAAAACAAACTTGTTTGCATTCACCAGAAAGATTCTGCTATACTATTTTCAATAGTTCCATCCTTTTAAACGATCTAAGTTTATGCAATTTATCAGACGCTTCTCAGAGATTGACGAAAATGATCTTCCGCGTGTTGGCGGAAAAGGACTGAATCTTGGGAGATTGACACGGGCAGGTTTTTCAGTGCCGCAAGGATTCTGTGTATGCACTGATGCCTACAGATTTTCTGTCCAGGACTTACCAGACCAGAACATGGAAAGTCTTAAAAGCGTGATGTTAGCATCTGAGTTAACTGAAGCGATTCTAAAAGCACGGAAAGAGTTGCGGACAGATACAGTTGCTGTGCGTTCCAGCGCGACCGCCGAAGATTTAGAAGAAGCAAGTTTTGCGGGACAACAGGATACCTTTTTGAATGTAACGTCTGATGGAATTTTAGACGCGCTGAAAGCGTGTTGGGCATCTCTCTGGTCTGAGCGGGCAATTGCTTACCGCCGCACACAAGGCATCCCTGATGAGGGTTTGGCGATGGCAGTTGTTGTTCAAGAGATGTGCGCTGCAGATGTTTCAGGTGTGCTTTTCACTGTCAGTCCGTTTAATGAAAATGTTAGTATTGTTGAATCAAATTGGGGGTTAGGGGAATCGGTCGTATCTGGGGAAATTACACCTGACAGTTTCCAAATCTCGCGGGAAACTGGTGAGGTATTGGAAAGAACCGTCGCAACAAAACAGGAAATGATAACTGCAGCTGGTGTGAGCGAGGTTTCATCTGCACAACAAAATATTCCGAGTCTCACAGATGATCAGTTGAAGCAACTGTGGCAACTTGGGATTCAGGTTGAAATCCTATATAAACAACCGATGGATATTGAGTGGGCACTTGCGGATGGAAAGTTTGTTTTGTTGCAGGCGAGGCCGATTACGACACATACGAAAGCACATATTTCAATTGACCAAAAAGATGGCGAAATTGAGAAACTTCGTCAGGCAGAAATTCAAATACTCGAAACACTTGCAGATACTCACGGCACGGTCTGGAGTCACCATAATCTTGCGGAAGTTTTACCTGCTCCGCTGCCAATGACATGGGCAATAATCAGAAAATTTATGTCGGGATCAGGTGGGTTAGGTAAGGCGTATCAAGGTTTAGGGTTCTATCCAAGTAAAAGTGTAGAAAACATTGGGATTCTTGACTTAATCTGTGCGAGAATTTACGTCAATTTGAACCGTGAAGCTAAACTTTTCTTTGAGGGATTCCCGTATGCCCGCGATTTTGCGGAACTGAAACAGAATCCACAAAAAGCGATGTATGCGCAAGCAATGCCAAATATAAAGCATGCCACATCATCATTTTGGTTTAAACTCCCGCTTCACATAATTCGCATGACTAAAGCAGAATTACGGTTGCGGAAGTGTCGTGCAGACTTTGATCAGGTGTTGACAGAGCAGGAATTCCCAAAGTTTCGTGAGATAGTTGAAGCCGAACAGAATTTGTCGTATTCAGGACTTTCTGATGCAGAATTGGTCGAAAAGTTCAAAGAGTGGTGCCAAAAAACGTTAGATGATTTCGCTCCGAAAGCCCTTACAGCAACCCTTCTTGCTGCTTTTTCACTTCAACGGTTGGAAGCCGTACTCCAGAAATGTATTGATGAAACAGAGGCGAAAGGATTAGCCAGTCGGCTTATCAGCGGGCTTTCTGGTAATCTCACCGTTGAAACAAATGAAAAGTTGTGGGAAGTTGCAAAGGGGCAAATTTCACTTGCCGATTTTTTAAATGACTATGGACATCGCACTGTCAACGAGTTTGAATTGGCACAACCACGGTGGCGCGAAGATACTACCTATCTTGAACAGATAATTGCATCCTTTTCCCAACAAGATTTAGGTTCGGATGGAAAAACACATGAAGATGACCAACACTTTACGCGACAAATGGAACAGCGCGAAGCAGCAGAAAAAGAACTCGCTGAAGTCATTGAAGATAAGCCAAGATTGCAAAAGCAAATTGAGAGTGAATTGGATTTTACAAGGCGATATATGCCTTTTCGGGAAACAGCAAAATTCTACCTAATGCTCGGGTATGAACAAATTCGCCGAGCGTTAGTTGAGTTGGATAAACGTTATACACTTAACGAAGGCATTTTCTATCTGGTGCCGGATGAATTAGGTCAACTTATCAACGGTAAAGAATTCGGTGATGTGATTGCTGAACGTAGGGTACAACGTGAACTTTTACTACAGATTGAGATTCCCGATGTTATCTTTAGCGATTCACTGGATTGTATAGGCACTACGTTGCCAACCGACGTTGCGGATACCTATACAGGGGTAGGTGTTTCCGCTGGCACAGCGAAGGGGCAGGCGCGTGTGCTATTGAAGCCTTCCGATATCCAACCCCTTGAGCGGGATTATATTCTTGTTTGTCCGTCAACGGACCCTGCGTGGACACCACTTTTCCTACATGCAGCTGGATTGGTGATGGAACGCGGCGGACTGTTATCACATGGAGCAGTTGTAGCGAGGGAGTATGGTGTACCTGCTGTAGCTAACATCCCGCATGCTACGCAAAATATTACTGACGGACAGATGTTGCAGGTTGATGGGAATCATGGAACGGTTTCAATCATATCCACTTAAAAGGATTGTCTGAGAAATAGCGTTGCTTTTCTTGGATTTTAACGTTACTCTGATAGAGGTTCTCACCTAAAACGGAGAAACGGAACATGCTTTTTGATAACTATTCAGAAAAACTACAACAAAAACGAAGAAAAACCCGACGTGCGTTTCTAATGTCTGTAGTTTTACACTTTGTCGTAATAGCACTTACAGGTATAAGTTACGTGCGATGGTATCGTCCGATGCTTGCTTCGGAAGCCTTGATTGAAGAAGCAATAGTCGTGTCAACGGTGAAACGTTTCCACATGAGTAGTGAGCGCAAACGTTCAATGTCAAAGCACCGGGCAGTTTCTTCAAATACCGTGCCGATTAATAAACAGCCTGCTGCCCAACCGATAAACTCAGCACGTCCAATTACGACGAGTGAGTCGATGACAGGCTTAGGAACTGATGCCAATTTACCGTTAGCAGAAACAGCCCTGAGTGAAAAACCGACTGAATCACCAGAATGGAAATTAACAGCAACTGTCCCCGCAAAAGTTCCTATAATTACACCACCTACTGAAATAACAACGGAACAGACAGGTACAACACAACAAGTCGCTGAAAAGGAATATCCTAAACCTGTTGATAGAGATGGCATGATGGGTGAGGCGTTAGAAGGGATTGCCGAAAGCGTTGCTGATGATAAAAGCGACCGTGTTGTTGACATCGTTTTTCTGCTTGACATTAGTGGGAGCATGATAGATAATATCCGCGCTGTCGGCAGACAACTTAATGCGATGGTAACAGCATTTGAAGAGAAAAGTGTTGACTTTACGCTCGGTATTGTCATCTTTAGATACCTTGAAGGTGATACAATTATTCACCCACAGACACGGGACAGTGCAAGGTATAAAAGGTTACTAACTACACATGTAGTGGCAGCGGCAGGTGATGAGCGCGCGCACAATGCAATCGTAAAAGCGATCCGTCGCGTCAAATTTCGAGAAGGTGCAAGCCGACGTTTTATCCTCGTAACCGACGAGGCAAGCAAAGGGTCTTACAAGTTATTAGATGTTCTACGTCAGTGTCAACAAAACCAAATTATAGTAGATGTGATCGGCATTAACCATACGACACATCGGGCGTTATCATCTAAAACAGGCGGACTCTGGTACCCGATTCCAATTCAGGAGTAGAATTATATGAAGTGGGCGTTAAATACATATCAAACGTGTCAAGATTGGGAACTCAAGCGAATTCTTGATGTTGCAGAGGCAACAGGTTATCACGGCGTTGAACTGCTGATGGATTACAAACAGAAGCACGGATTTGAGTGGGACACACCGAAAGATGCATGGGATGGATTGAAATCACAAGTAGATGCAAGCGGTGTTGTAATCTCTTCGCTAACGAGTTGTCAGAATTTTCATTCAGAGAATGCCTCAGATCGCGTAGAGACCGTTCGCCGCGTTACACGCGTAATTGACATGGCGGAATTTATGGAGTGCGATCATGTTCGGGTGCTTGGTGACAGGTACAGCGATGAAAACCGCGATGCTGTTGTTGGCTACGTGACTGAAGGGTTGAAGGCACTTGGTGATTATGCTGGCGAGAAAAATATAACTGTTTCCATTGAAATGCACGGTTCTTTCACTGACCCGGATTCTGCGATGGAAGTGATTGAAGGTGTCCATCTCCCGAATGTCGGTTTTGTCTTCAATTCACAATTTATCGGTTGTGATGCGGGAAGTATTGAACCTCTTTTTTCGCGCGTAGCACCCCATATTACTTCAGTACATACACACAAGGTGGAAGCGCCAGAAACGTTTGAACTCTATCGGCAAATGTTTGAATGGCTCAACCGTATCGGTTTCTCAGGCTACATCTCCAACGAATGCGCTTACACAGGACCTGACCCCGAAAAGGTCTTAGCACTCTACGTTGGACTCTTCAAGGCTTTTGTGTAGTGAATAATCCACAAGAAGCGCATCTCTATAAACGGGTTTCTATTCCAGACGTATTTCTCAATGAAACAGATGGACGCTCTTGGGGTGGCGACATTCGCATCGGTGACCTGACGAGTGATGGTAATGTTGATTTTTTGGTTTACAAGTCGCTTGGCGGTATTCACCCATGTTTTCTTGGTGCTTGGACGCTTGAAGGTGAACTGCTCTGGTCTTTAGGGGATAAACATCTGGAAATCAGAGACGCAGATACCGAGGATAACACCTTAACAACACTATCGCCTGATCGCCCAGGCCCCGTTGCAATTTACGATATTGATGCAGATGGACAGGCAGAGGTAATCTGCTTTTGGATAGACCCAGATGTCGCGCAAGCGAGCAAATGGGATTTGTCTGCAATTCATCTTATGATTTTAGACGGTGCAACGGGTGCTATCAAACATTCTGCTGTGTGTGAGGAACTTCGGCAGTGCGATGCTTATGTAGATGGCGAACTTCATATCCCTAATTATGTTCATCAACGGTTGATGATTGCCAATTTCAGCGGAAATCCACAACCACAAGATTTTATGGTTAAGATTGGCGTTAATGTGCTTGCATTTAGCCATAAGCTTGAACTGCTATGGCAATATACAGATAGGTGGTTTCGGTACCCGAAGCATTCTGCATATATTCCCGCAGTTGGGGATTTCAACGGTGATGGTCTTGATGAGGTTAACGGTGGCAACTTTGGACTTGCTGCTGATGGGACAGTTCTTTGGGATAAATACCTTGGAGAAAACATCGACTCGGTATTGGTTGAAGAATGGAACGGTGAGAACCGTGCTATCCTCTCTGGGGGTGGACAAGTCGTTGATGCTTCAGGAAATCCTTTGTTTTCACTCGGTTTTGACGTTGTGCCGCATGGACAAGAGGTCCGATATGGAAACTTATTGCCCGATGCCTCCCCAAACTTAGTTATCCGCTATAATGGACATCATCCGGATTTGATAGTTGTGGACAACAACGGGCAGATTCGGAGTCGGTTCCGTGTTGATGAAACACCAAACAATACAGGATTAGAGGTTATCCGTTGGCAAGGTTCAGATAATCCCGATTTGATTTATAGTCCTGCTGCACTTTATGATGGCACTGGAAATAGAGCGGTAACTTTTCCAGACCTGCCATCACCGACTGGAGGTAAGATGGGATGGTATCACTGCTTTCCTGCTGATGTTTGTGGTGATGCACGCGAAGAGGTTATCCTCTACGATCCTTATAGCGATGCTGTTTATATCTATACACCCCATCCTTTTGATTCCGACCAATTTGAAGGTTATCAACACACTGCACGGCAGTACAATGCAAGGTTAATTGATTAAAATATGGAAACCAAATCTGTAAATAAATTTCTACTCATCTCAATTGATTGTTGGCGGTATGATGCGCTCAGCCGTACTAATCCTTTCTTCAATACACCAAAGTTTGACCTACTGACCAAAGATTTCTTGCTCGCGGAGAAGTTTTTCGTCGCTGCTCCCGCAACGCGTCCTTCCCATACTTCCTACTTCACAGGACTATATCCGTTTGAGCATGGTGTTTATGGACAAACCTACCTCAAGATGTTTGAAGGAATTCCAAATCTATTTCAGTTGTTTGCTGATGCGGGCTATCATATTACGGGACGTTCCGAACGCGCGGAGGTGTTTCGCTTCCTTGATTTTGAGTCGTTTATTACGCCAATTGACCCGAACGCGAAAGCACAACAGCTCGGTTCAATTGAAGATATGATGACGCACCTCAAGCAACCTTCAGAGACACCACAATTCTGTTTTCTGCACTTTTGGTACACGCATGGCGGATACGGTATGAGTGGGATCCCGGGTGCGCCAAGTCTTGGTTCCCTGGTAAAAAATGGTAAGACAGATGAAGCCTTACGGTTTTACTATGCTGCCGCAACACATATACTTGAGTTTAAGTTAGTTGAAATTCTGAAGCAACTTGACTTGCCAGAATGGGCAGTATTCATCTTTGGGGATCACGGTGAGGGTATCTGTGACGAACTTATTGATCACGGCAGTACGCTTAATCAAAACGTTCTGCACGTACCGCTGTTAGCACATATCCCGGGTGTTGAGGCGTTAGCGTTTCCAAATGCACCAATTTCAGCAATTGATCTGTTCCCTACGATTACGAAACTTGCTGGAATTAGCGTTGACTATCACGGCTATGGGCAAAATTTACTATTGCCATCTGAAATTGATGATGACCGCTTGGTATTATCGGAGTTAGATAGTCTTTACGGCATCGGTTTTCTCAGTCAGAAGAACTTGGAAATGCCGCATCATCGCGTGACTTCTCGGACATCGGTTGACAACGAAGAGATTAGCAGGTATTCGGAAGGGGTACGCCTCTGGTCGCTAACGGATGGTGAACATCTTTATCGTGAAGATGAAGAGACGGGTGAGTTTGTGTATCGGCATATTATGAGTAGTGAAGATATGACTTGCGAAGACCCAGAACGATTCCGTGATGCCTACGACGAGATTTTGATGAATTCTAATTATCAACACCTGCAAATGCAAGCCTCTACACCTGAGGAGAAAAAGATATTGGAGGGCAGGTTACGAAATTTGGGATATATAGAGTAGTAGCCAGATTAGCCGTTAAACAACATCACACACAAGGCAGATTTAATTTTGAAAACAGAAAAAATAAAAGAACTTTCTGAGGATATTTATCTTATTGAGGCTTTTAACCTTGGACTGATCTCCATAACCGATGGATTTATGAGACTTGCAGCTATCAATGTAGATGCGCGCTGTGCATGTACCATTGCAGCGGGACAAATCACATACGTATCCGAAAAATCGGGATTTCTTAAGTTATATCCTGATCCGAAGCAGGTATCCGTTTTCCGGATGTTGTTAGCCGATGGAATTTTGCGTGAATTTCGGTTATTGGACTCCGATCTCCGTCAAGAAATGATAGAGCAATGGGTCCGTGTCTCCCTGAAAGCAGGGGATAAGGAAAAGCAAGAAAGTAATAAGGAGAAGTACGGTAAAATTTGGATGAAATGTAGTGATACTGCTTTTGAAGCAATGGACATGACATTAATCCCCGCACCCGGCGAAAATAGTGAATATTGGGATAGAATGGTAGCAGTTGCAGATGACCTAAAGAACAACAATGACGGAGACGAATTTTGATATAGGCGTAGTGTTTCGGTAAGTCATTGGATACCCAAAAACCTAATTTCAAAGATCATGAATTGTTGCCTCAAGTGTCTCAATATCCACAACGGCAACCGTCGCTTTTCCCGTAGTCCAACCACCTGTTTCCCCTGGATTAAGCAATAGAGATTTATCCTTTTGGATGTCTATCTTGTGCGTGTGTCCATAGACAACAATGTCGTAATCACCACTTTTTGCAATTGGGATGGCAAGTTCGGGATAATGCATCACAGCGATGGTCTTGTCGCCAAGTGATGTGCTGGCAAGGTTGGGATGCACCTCACCGATAGCTTCAAACTTTTTCGCAAGGACTACACGTTCGCCATCATTGTTTCCAAAAACACCGACAACGCGGCAATTCAAATCTGCTAACGGGTCAATCGCAAACGGAGCGATAAAATCGCCTGCATGGACGACGAGGTCGACACCAATTTCGTTGAAAAGTGCGACAGCACGTTTGACATTCGGAATGTTGTCGTGGCTGTCGGACATGACACCAAGTTTCATTTCTAAATCCTTTCTATTTATGCGGTTATTGAAACAGGCACTCTGTGAATGACATTACCGAGATAACCTTTAGGGTTCCACGGTTGGCTAAAAGGCTGTGCGTTGCCCTTATCATCAAAAGCACGTGCCCATATTTCATAATAGCCTCTGTTTGCAAAGGTGAGTTCAGTTTCCCAACGGGCCCAGGCATATCTATTTGATGGTGGGAGCAACATGGTTTCTTGCCATTGAATACCGAAATCTGTTGAAACAAGGACGCTATTGATATAGTTTTCTCCTGCCCATGTATGCCCTTGGACCTTTATAGGAATGCCTTTGCTGAATTTCTGCAGTGATTCTGGCTGCGTAATGAGCGACTTAACACGTAATGAAGTCGCAATTTGCATATCCTCTACTGGCGGTTTATTTCCCGGTTCCACAGGATACGCTGGAATGCGGTAGGAATAACCGCTCATTTTTTCTGAGTCGTGAACCTGATCTCTGACCCAGATACGATTCAGCCATTTCTGCATGGAACTGCCGATCCATCCGGGGACAATCAATCTTGCTGGAAATCCATGCGCTGCAGGTAAAACTTCTCCGTTCATCTTAAAAACGATGAGTGTGTGTTCGTCCATCGCTTTTTCAATCGGAATACCTCTCGAAAACTGCTCACTGCCATCTGTGGGAAGGTCTTCCCCGTAGTTCCCAGTATAGACAGCACTCGGTTTCAAACCTGCGGCTTGTAAGACATCACGCAACCGCACACCTGTCCATTCACTACAAGCCACGGCACCGCGTTGCCACGGCGTGCCATCAACTTCTGGCACAAACAGGCTTCTGCCATTCCCCGCGCATTCTAACACTACCTGCATGGTAACCTGCGGAAAACGGAGCAAATCCTCCATCGATAATGCCAATTCTTTATGCACTTCGCCATCAATTATCAGTTTCCACCCGCTGAGGTCGTTTTTAATCGCTTGTTCTGGAATACCGCTGTTATTGCGAACGAAATGTCTTTCTGTGGGCGTGACATCATCGTTGAGGAGGTGCGGGGGTAACTCACCATTAAATGGATTTTCCGAATGGACAAGCATGTCCGGTTTCGGGAGTCCTGCTGCTCGCGAGTCTTCCAAGACAACAGGTATGAGTCCTCTATCCAACAACCCGCGGTTGACTGCTTCACATCCTGCACCAAATATACCCAAACTTGCAAGTAACGCGCCCTTGCCTACCGTAGCAAGAAAATCACGCCTTGAATTAGGGACAGTTTCAGGCAAATCTGTAAGAATGGGTCTGTGTTTTGCGTTTTGCATGAGCGAAGTTCTATTTCGTAATGTGCAGTCAACAAAACGTGTAAGTTAAAACCCGACGCGTTATTACATGGGCAACTCTTGCTTGTTGGGTTTCGCTATGTCTATTTCCATGAATAGATCATTGAAAGCAGAATTTTTCTGACAAGTTGGAGGTATCTTGGTCATTTACCGCTCTACCCAACCTACGAGAATTGCTGCCTGCTTTATAGATATTAGTCATCATCGCGTTCGCTAAGCAACTCGCCTCGCGCAAGACGTTCCGCGTTCTCAGTGGACCACAGAATGTTCTTCATCAGTTTCTGTGCTGTGATGTAACGTGTCGCTGCTAATAGGTGCATCCGTTGTTCTTCAAAGTCGTCTGACAAGTCGTAGTGTCTAAAGGCGACTTCAAGGACTTGGAACATGTGGAGTTCTGCATCTTCACGTAGCAGGATATGTGAAAGCGTTCGTTTCAGCGCGTCAATGTCATGCCCTTCTTCAAGATATTGATTTACCAGAATTTCTGCCTCGTAGACCTTTTGGAAATCAGCAAATTCTTGGAGCCGTTCTAACATTTTATCAGCAGAGGCGTAAGTCTCATCAGGTATCCGTTGTCCAGGTTTGGGAATGCGAGCGGCAGGCATGTTCAACCAGCGCAGGTATGCCAAGTAAACCACACCGTGAAATATACCGCGCAATAGATTAGCACTTGGTGCATACTGAAAAGCGTGATAGAGAGCGTGAGCGTAAGAGTAAATATTCGCGACATCGTGCCAGTCGCCTTCGTTTTTGAGATGGAACCGTGCAGTGCGAATAGCAGAGGCGTAGGTCATCGCGCGGCAGATGTCAGTTGGCTTGACTCCGTTGCGGAGTGCTTCTTCAACTGTAGCAACAGTAGGTTCAAACTCATCAGCGAGGAGTGTCTGCGTAAATGCGGATATATCCAATTCTGCTTCGTTCGCTTGATTGTCCTCCCATATACTATCTATCCTTTTAAAGATGGGGCGTAAGACGGGGACGGCATCTGCCCATCGCGAGGTTTCCTCATGGCGTGTTCTGCTGACCAAGTCGACGACTATCGGACGTAGAATCTCATGTGATCCTTCCCAGTTGACGTAATCCAACGCTTCAAACATTTTATTGGCGAAATCAAGCGCGTGTCCGTCACCAGTAAAGTAATAGTCAGTTGCTGCTGTGTACACGAAGTCTGCGATGACAGATTTGTCATAGTCTCTATCATTGAGTGTTAGCAAGATTCGTTCGGCTGCACCTCTGTGGCGTTTATCCACAAAATAACGGAACCATCGTTTTAGTGTTTTTAGGTCGTGATCATCTTTGACGCGTGGAAAGGGTGCGCGATAGGGGCGGGCACTTCCCGTTGTTCTACGGCTAATTTGGCTTAGTCCGTGTACGAGGAATAGGTTATGGTCATCTGGGTCAACATCATCCCACATGTTCGCTGCCAGTGTAAGGATTGCTACACCTGACGACCATCCATCACTGCTTTTATGGGCACCATAATGGAGTCCTTGTTGGATGATCTCTGCTGGTGGTGCCCCTGCGTCACGGAGCGCTGTAACGGCTTTGGCTATAAAGAATGTGCTGCGGTCCTTGAGGCCACGTTCAAGTGCACGTTTGCCGTTTGCGATGACGCGTTGTTTTGCTGCTTCTCGCTCACCTTTTGCTAACCCTACGTATAAATAACCGTCCTCCCGGAGTTCAACAGGGAATGCTTTCAGGTCATCACCGGATGCTAAGAAGCATGCCCCTGATTTGAGGTCAAATTCCCAGTGGTGCCAATGACAGATCAGTACACCGTCACGGATACTTCCTTTGGACATCGGATATCCCATGTGTGGACAACGATTGTCAACGGCATAATATTTGTCGCTGGACTTGAAAACAGCGAGGTGTGTGCCGTTGACATGAAAGGGTTTGCCTTCCAGTTCTTCAAAATCGTCAGCGGGACAGAGTTGGTGGTAGATAAGTTCGGTTTCGTTTATTTCTATTGGTGGCGGCTCAACGTGGATGGAACCGATACCGGTTTCCTCAAGGGTTGAAGTTTGATTTTGCACAATGGACCTCCTAATGAAGATTTTTTGTTCGCATGTATTATACTAATAGTATATTCAATTTTCCGAAAAATGTAAAGGGAAAAGAGGTTTATGTGTGTAAAATCTTTGTCATCTTAGGCAACATTTGGATGAATTGTGGGTGTGTTTTACTCGTAATTTCATTGGCGTAATTTATGTGAAATCATACCGTACGGTATGTTTTTTCATACCACGGTATGATTTGTAAATTGGCTATAAACGCAGTACCCGTATATGTTTATAGGTATTTTTCTTATTTTTGAAAAAATTTTGATTTTTGTATTTCTCTGCTGTATTGCGGAAGAAGGTTTTTCTCTTGTTATAGATATTTTATTTTGATAAGTTTGCGCTGTGGTCTTTGCATTTGGATCGTTGTTTGCGGTTTTCAGGGTCTGGTTCTTGTGCGATTCATCGGTTTGTTTTTTCATACTGATATTATACCTAATTCCGTATGGTGGTCAGAAGTTTTCGTGGTATGTTGGACAATAGATATCCAGTATATTTCCAATAAGTTTGCGGGAAAAGTTTTGGGCAAAAACGTTGACAAGTTAAACGTATTTACCAAGAAGGATAGTGGTTTACTCAAAAAACGCTGCGTCAGGTTCTCCACGATAGAGAACAATACTATACTGCAACGTCAAAGTTTCATCGGAGGCGAGACGGAAAGGTTCATTATAGACAGGTGAGGGATGGATTAAGCAATAGTTCTGTCGATTGCGTACCCACCATGTTGTCGGATAGCGGGGATTATCGGGATGGTCTATGATTGCTACACCGTAGGTTTCGTGGTCAGTCGGGTGTTGCGAAGTGAAACTACACCACCGACTCTGTTTGCCGAAGATATCCATCGGTTCGGTGCGTCCATCGGCATCTAATAGGTGGCCCGGTGTGATGATATTGTCAAATCGGATTGCCATGCCGCTGTAGTATCTACCCATCTCCCCGGGATCGCCACGTCGTAGATCAAGTACAACTTCGCGCTCGTTAGGATGTAGTGTCAACGACACAGAAATTTGCATGGTATCAGTAGAAGGAGCATGAACGGTTATTTTTCGGTGTTCAGTTAAGTGTGTAATGCCTTGCCAATCTATCCATGCGTTTTCTTCTGTTATATTAGCGCTATCGGCATTAGCACTTTGTGCCACAATCTGCTGATGGATGATTTTACCGAAACCTGTTGGGTCTGCACCTTGTGCAGGTTGTTCCCAAAAATTAACCTCATTAACCTTTTTCCACGCAACCCATAAACCTTGATGATGAACGTGATCTCCTGGTTCGTTCATGGTAAGTGGTGGCGCACCGGGTAAGTTCAACGGGTGGCAAAAAGGACGGTTGCCATCTTCGGGGAAATGGTAGCCTAAAACTTGTTGTTCGTCCCAAGCGATGGTTAGACTGTTTTGTGTTTGTGATAGTGAAAACATATTATATCCATTTGGTAGTTCTTAGAATTTCTTATAGACACCTATATTACCACGCTGTTCAGTATCGTTAAGTTCTTGTTGAGATAGAATTGCTATTTTCTACTCTTCCTCTTTCCAAGGAATCATAGGTCTTGTTCTACAGTAAAACCGTGTTCTGTGAGTGCATTAGATACAGATGTCCAAGCGTTTCGTGCTTGTTCAACCGCCTCAGATGCGTCTGCTGTGGTGATTTCTCGCATGTCTGCTGGGTAGCGGACTTCAATCGCCCATTTGTTTAGATCCCCTCAAGTTTGACAGCGTGGTTTTGAGTTGCCAACTATCAGGCAACAAATCCTGTAGAACATTTAAGTTATGCGTTCTCTGAAAATCGATCTGTAAAAAATAATGCTGCCTTTAACGCTTTTTCAGCAGATTGTTGTGCAAACCAACACGCTTGGCGAGGTGGAACGTGCGGATGCCCTAAAAATGTTTCGGCTGTTGTTAAGTCTTCCTCTGCATAGCGGAGCCAGCGGGCGGTGTCTGCGAGTCTATCAGCTGTTTGCATAGCGGATTTTACTTCCTTATTGGACATGCTGCACTGATCCGATTTGGGTGTGGCTGCGTTCAAGTTCTTCCAAAGGATTTTACCCTCTTGTTGGGCATACCGCAGCACCGATCCGATTCGCGTGCGACTACGTTCCAACTCTTCCGGTGTTGAGACAATGATGTCCTTTGCCACGGGCACATCAGATAATGCGCGACCCCAATGTCAACGGCAGTTTTCCGTTTATCTGTGAGTTCCGAAAAAACGACGAGCAGATCTATGTCGCTATCTGGATCTGCGTCCCCTCGTGCCTGTGAGCCGAAGAGGATAATCTGTAGCGGGTCAAACTCACGCACAATGCGGTCTGTCATGATTGAGATAAATTCGTTATTCATCCGATCTTACCTTCCAATTCTCTAATTCTGTGCTTCCGAAAGAACAAACAATTTTCAAAAGTAATAGGATTCAGGACAGACGTATTTTCTTAAAGTCTTGTAGGCAATATTATGAAAAGAATCGCTTGTAATCATCGTGATGTCCTATCCAGAACCATGTAACCGTATCACCTTTTAAGATCCCAACGGCACGGCAACCTTGAGTGATTCGGACAGACCAAATATCTTCTTTGGCATTAATACATTTGAAACGCAAAGAATTATGAAAGGGATTGGAAATCCATAATCGATAAGCTTTTTTAGCTTGATTCCTGAGCATGTTATCAAGTTTTTGATAAGCTGACCAAAAAGAAGGTAATGTTGCAGATTTCATAACCGATCTAAATCCATTGGTTCAGCTTTTCCTTCAGCGATTTCTTGTTTAGCACGTCGTGCAGCTGCAATGAGTTGATCTTGCGTGCTTTTAAAAGAAGTTTCCCAATGAAGTTCGTCTTCCAACTCAGTAATATACTCGCGTAGATGTTCCACAATCTGATTCTGTATTGCCTCTGGTAGTGTCTCCATCATTCTGGTAATGGTAGTAATTGCATTAGAAGCCATGTTAGATCCTCCCAATTTAGTTAAGGTAGGGGTTCACGACTTCGCGCTCAATAGCCAAGCCTTCCCATTCGTCATCACCGGGTCCGTCGTAGATAAGGGTATGTGGCCCAGCAAAACCTGCTTTCTGTGTGAGTTCAAGGCATTGGACATAGTCTTCTTTGTCCATTTCGCGTGGGGCATCAAAATGTGCTTTCGTGTGGCACGATTCTGCTAACGGTGCAATTGCTGCGAGGTCTGTGTATTTAGTATCACCACGCCAGTTGCCGAAGTCAAGACATAGCCCAACTTTACCATCTAATCCGTCTAAGATAGTGTTGACATTTTCAGGTGTGGAAAAGATTGAGAACCAGTTTTCGGTCATCAAACGGATGTCCGCAGTATCGGCACGTTCGGTGAGTCGGGAGAGCGCATGCTGACTTTGTGCTAAGGTTTCTGCGGAGGGTGTTGCTTTACCTCCGATAACACGGGCACATTGCGCGCCAAGTTCGCCAGCAATGTCAATCCATTTTTCAATCCAAGCGATGTCGCGCTCTGCATCGGATGGGTGTGTGATGTCGCCATCGTCAATTAGTAAAGAAAAAAGTTCAACGTCGGCACCTTGAAGTGCAGCGCGGAGTTCAGATAGGTAACTTTTCTCAACCGATGGTAGATGGAAATGGCAAATTTCTACTGTATTAATGCCAAATTCGGCTATACGCATAGGCAAATCCAACAGTGAAATGGGACCTTTGTTATGGGTTTCAGTAGGGATTTGCATGTCATGTGCGGGTCCGGTAAATCCAGGTTTTCCGAGTTGTCGATGCAAACTCCATGTTGAGACAGAGAGACGAGGTGTTGACATAAATTCAATTCTCCAAAGTTGGCAATTTCAAATTGCCACTATAGTTTCTGAAACATTCTTACTTTTTTGTGGCTCTTCGTACTACTATACCGATGCCAACGAGAAACACTGCAAAAGCCGTAATTGGAATCCATTCCATTATAATCCTTCAAAATTATTTATCAGTGCTTTTGGTAGCCCTTCGTACGATTCTCCCTAAGGTAATGAAAAATGCTACAATTACACCAGCGATGACCCATTCCATCCAATCCATTACAAATCCTCCAATTCATTCATTTTTCTGCGGGCAATACTATCAAGTCGATCAATTACATACATAATCACAAGTGCCCCAAGCACTCCAAGTATAGAAAGAAACAACTGAACTCTTCCATAACTTTGAATCAACCATGCAATTAAGGAAATATCTGTAGCAATTAAGATAGCGAATATAACCTTTAGCCAACCGATTTCCTCCTTGATTTTATCAATACGCGCCATATTGATTTATACCTTATAGCTTTTGGCTAATCCACGCGACAACTTTTTCCACCATGATAGCGGTAGAGTCATCAGAGAAAACATGGTCTGCCCCGGGTAGCTCAAGAAGTTCTGTTGGTTCGTTTGCAAACTGAAGTACATCAATACTATCTTGAATTGGAACGATATCGTCTTCTGAACCGTGAACTAACAGCCACGGACCTCCAAATTTACTTGCCTGTTTTGCGACACTATCAATCGTTGCCATGTCGTCCATATAGGCTTGTGAGAGAGGACAATCCGGTTCATCCCACATAAAGCCTTCGTCGGGTGTAACATCACCGAATTCGCGTTCAGCAAATGCCTTTGTATGTACCATGCCCGCAAGGGAGACGAGAACTTCAATGCGTTCGTCGGTAGCGGCACGCAGCACACCGACTGCACCACCCATACTATGCCCGACGTAACAAACGGTGTAATCATTGAGAACATCAATGATACTACCAAGGTCAGCGACCTCTTTTGTAATAGTGGAGTCTGTAAATGCGCCTTCTGATTCGCCGTTGCCAGAGAATGAGAAGCGTAAGGCAGAGATACCGGCATCAGCAAGTCCTTCTGCCAAAGCAACGAGGGCAGGTCTGTCTTTATTGCCAGTGACACCGTGTCCGATAACCACTATTCTATTATCTTCTTTGCCTTTGTGATATATATAATCAAGGCGTTCGCCGTGTTCGTTTTTAATTTCACCAAACATAAGTTCTTTGTTTTCCTAATATGGATAATTTATAAAATGTATATAAGTAGCAGATTCAGAACTACGCATCAGAAACTATATTTTCAGATTTCCTTACGATTCCAAGTTCTTTATAAAGTGCTTCGATTTTTTCTTCAAAATCAGGTGGTGGCGGCGGCGTGGGTCGGTATTTCCTACCGAGTGCTTTTTCCCTTTTGTTGACTTCCATTAAATGTGCCGTAAGTTCCTCCATTGAATTGAATTTGGCAGCGAATTCTGCTTTCATTCGATAGATTTCTTCAAGGACGGGATCGGTTGGTGGATTAGGTTTCTCTTTCATCTGAATATCATGTATGAAATATGACTTGTGTAAGATGTTTACGGTTTGCGAGGTATACATACTTCGCAAACCGTAGAGAGGTTACTTGCCGTGTCCGTTATTTTTCAATGCATCAACAACCTTTTCGGGTTTGATTGGCAGTTCAGTGATACGGACTCCGATAGCATCATTGACAGCATTTGCCATCGTGGCTAATGTAGGCGTGATGGGTGGTTCTCCAACACCTTTGGCACCGTAGGGGCCATTCGGTGCAGGTACTTCAACGATGACAGATTCAACTGTCGGAAGGTCAGCAGAGGTCGGCACACGGTAATCAACAAATCCCGGATTAACGTTTCCGTTTTCACCGTATTGCATCTCCTCCATCATGGCCCAAGCATAGCCTTGCACAGTGCCACCTTCAATTTGCCCTTCAACTGCCATTGGGTTAATAGCGAATCCGACATCTTGAGAAGCGACAAGTTTTAAAACTCTGGTTCTGCCGGTGTCAGGGTCTACCTCAACTTTGGCAATCTGCGCTGCGAGTGCAGGTGTGCTCGGTTGCCGTGCAAAAGAACCCTTTCCAACGATAGGACCACCTGTTGTGGACAGACTATACGCTGCGAGTTCACCTAATGAGATAGATTTCGGTGGGTCTGCTGTGATGATATGAACACCACCATCTTTTAGTTCAAGATCATCCACGTTTGTATTGAGTCTCTCGGCTGCGAGTTCAAGAATACGTCTGCGTGCGTCTTCAGCTGCGAGTTTAGCAGTGTTCCCCATAGTGAAGGTAACAACGCTTCCGCCTGAACCCGTAGAATAGGGGGCTGAGTCTGTGTCCCCACGTCGGATTGTAACGTTTTCATACGGAATGGTCAAGATTTCAGCGATAATTTGTGTGATTGCCGTATCCGTTCCTGTGATGTCCATAGAGCCGTGAAAAATTCGCGCGCTTCCATCTTCATGGACAGAAACATAAACACCACCGGGACCGCATCCATTTGTCCAATCGCCAACAGCGACACCCCAACCTTGGTTATCGTCTGCCTCACGATTCCACCATCCAGCGGCATCCGCAACAGCCTCTAAGGTTTCCTTATAACCGACTTCAGGTTCACTTCCACCTGCGGGGACAGTGTCCCCCTCTTCGCGCATATTCATTAGACGGAATTTGACGGGATCCATGCCGATTTGTTCAGCAATGTCATCAAGTTGTGATTCGCCTGCGAAAATGGCTTGTGGTGCGCCCGGTGCCCTATAGGCAGCCGTGCCGGATTTGTTGGTATGTACACCATAAGCATCTATCTTGATATTTGGGATTTTGTAGACACCGCGAACGCGAATTGTGCTACCGATAGATGCCCCAGAGACTGAACCAGAATCCCAAAATGCAAGTGCTTGCCGCGCGAGGATATGTCCATCTTTGGTTGCCCCCGTTTTCAGTTTAATAACGCATCCAGGAGCAGGTCTACCATCAAGGAATTCCTCTTCGCGCGTCATTTGCACACGGACGGGACGTCCCGCCTTTTGCGAGAGTAGGACTGCGGGAACATGCGTAATAATTACACCGAAACGCCCACCAAAACCGCCACCCATTGTTGTGCCGATAACGTTTATTTGTGTCAATGGGATACCGAGTGTACCTGCGATACCTGAACGGATAGCGAACGGCCCTTGCGTAGATGCCCAAACGGTGATTTTGCCAGATGAATCTGCACTGGCAACTGAAACGTGAGGTTCCATGTAAGTCTGATGGACACGTGGAATAACATAAGTGTCTTCAACAACTATGTCTGATTCAGCAAATCCTTTTTCAATATCGCCTGCTTCTGTATGGCTTTCCGCAGATATGTTATAGTAAACTTCATCGGCATAATTTTCTAATTCTGCCTCAAGTTTACGAACTTCGTTGCTATTACCATTCGCCTCACCGCCGGAGAGTTCCTTGATTTTTGCGCTAATGTCACGTCGATTTGGACCGTCTTTTGTCTCGTCGTTGTGCAAGCGTGGTGCAGATGACTTAATCGCTTCCATCACATCCTGCACAACAGGCAAAACTTCGTATTCAATCTTAATGAGTTCAGCGGCTTCCTCAGCAATATCAGGATCGGTAGCAGCGACAGCGGCAAGCGGTTCGCCCAAATAAAGCACTTTATCAGTAGCGAAAACGCGACGTCCACTCGGCACATCGTCTTGTGTGATAATTGCTCTGACTCCTGGCAATTTTTCTGCTTCGCTTGTGTCAATGCTAAGGATATTGGCGTGTGCATGCTTACTTCGGACGATTTTGCCATAGAGCATTCCAGCGGGGTGCACATCTGCTCCGTATTGTGCGGCACCGGTCACTTTTTCAACTGCATCAACACGCGGTAGTTTTTGACCGACAACAGTATATTCTGACATGCAATTCTCCTTTCACTTTGTTAAGTTATATGTATGTTAGCACATGGTATCTGCTACTCTTCAGCGACTTTACTTGCAGCTGGAAGTTCTATTTTTCCACGCCCAATAGCTGTATAACATCTTTTACAGACTACTACGGTATCCTCACCTACCTCTACGCTATAATGATCAGGCAGTACTTTGACACCGGTACGTTTACAAGCGGGACAAGTGCCACGCCCATTATTGTATAGACCTTGATGGACAGTGCCATTTGGATCAACATATAGATGTCTTATACCGCTTCCACGATGTGTTTTTGCCATGTTTTTCTCCTTTCTAATATTAGAGCAGATCTAATCTGCACGTTCCTCTATGAAGTTGCCCGTATCTCTTCTACGGCTTGTAGGACTGCTTCAAGTATTTTTGTATATCCGGTACAACGACAGATGTTTCCACCAAGTGCGTGTCTGAATTCCTCTTCGGTCCGATCAAGATTTTCATCTACAAGTGCTTTTGATGCCATGATAAAACCGGGGGTACAAAACCCACACTGATAGCCGCCTGTGTCAATAAAAGCTTGTTGAATAGGATGAAGTTCTCCATCGCTGGCTAAACCTTCAATGGTGGTAATTTCTTTTCCAGAAGCGGTAACCCCGAGCACCATACAAGACGTGACGGCTTTGCCATCAACGATGACGGTGCATGCACCGCAGTCACCTGTGCTACATCCTTCTTTGGTACCTGTCAAACCAATTGTATCGCGCAGTACAGCGAGTAATGTTTTGCGCGGTTCAATAAGTAAATCGTGTTCATCGCCATTAACTGTTAGACTGACAGGGTGTTTTGCCATATTTTTCTCCTTGATCTATAGTATACGATGCGAGGTAAGAGAGTCAGTCCTCGCGTTAGGTATAAATGCTTTTTAACCTCATGCTCTATCTATTGCGATTTGCAGTGTTCGCCTTGTAAGGACATCAACCATTTCCCTTCGGTGTTCAGCAGAACATCGTAAATCGGATATCGGACTGGTTCCGGCTGCAGCTGCTTCGCCTGCTTGTTGCAAGAGTTCTGGGGTAGGGATTTTTCCTTTTAGCAGATTCTCTGCTTCTGTTGCGCGAATTGGTGTGGGGGCAACAGCGGCAAGTCCAATTCGTGCCTCTTTAATAACGCTGTTTTGCAAATTGACAGCAGAAGCCACACCGATAAATGCCAAATCCATTACTTCACGGATTTTGTGTTTGATATAGTGAGAACCTGATGCAGGACTCGGTAGACGAAATTGCGTTATAATTTCTCCCGGTTTTAAGACAGTCTCTCCCGGACCTGTGAAAAGTTCATTAATCGACACCGTTCGTTCGCCATCGGCACTTGCAATGTCAACCTGTGCGTCAGCAACAAGCAAACCTGCAACTGTGTCTGCGGCAGGAGAGGCGTGCGCGATGTTTCCACCGATAGTTGCGAGGTTGCGAATTTGAATAGAACCGATTTCTGACGCGCCTTCCGCGAGTGCTGTATGATGTTTCAGTATATCTTCGGACAACTCTACTTCCCGTACCTTTGTCATCGCACCAATAGTGATGCCGTTATCAGTATCGGCAGTGATGCCAGTCAATCCCGGTATATTTTGCAGACTGATTACAGATTGTGGCGTTTCTGTGTATGCCTTCATGCCGATAACAAGGTCTGTCCCACCTGCAAGAAGCTGCGCGTGCTCTTGAGTGAATAGACGGGACGCTTCGGCAAGGGTGGTCGGTTCAAAATACTCAAAATTTTTCACATCTGTTCCTCCGTTTCGTTTTCTCTCTTCAAGATGTTCTGTTCTATCTTCTATCGCTCTGTAACATTGGATAATTCTTAATTATAAGGATACTCAATTATAGCGTAATTGTCAACCTAAATTCTTTAAGGAATTTAGAGGTTTTGGTTTTGTTAGAGGAAAAACTTCGAATGTAATGGTTTAGCGGAGGATTCGTGTAAATAGGTAGTGTCAAAACGTGTTCATGATTGGACATTATTCTACGCTTTACTTTTCAGCATTGCTGTCTTATTTTACTAACATTGTAGTGGATTTTAGAATTACTTGCACACTTTTGATCTGTAGGAGGGAACTCCGATTCCCGACTATCAGTGAGGTTTGTCGCGATTCGGAGATCGCTCCTACAAGAGACGTGTAAACTTATCTTTATAATCCACTATAGCATATAGAGAGCATCGGCAGGTAACACATTGGTCACCCGCCACCTCTTGATGTGTGTCCATATTTGAAGGTGCGTTCAATTGCCTCATAATCTCATTGGTTTCAGCGAGAGTTTGTTTATAAGGCAATATACTACTGATACTAAGCATCACAAATGAGTATCAAAACTACCAGGGTCGTGATACCTTTCAATACCCATTGATGTATTCGTTCATAGTTTGCTGCTTGTGATAGATTAAAAACTTCGTATAGAGATACCGAGTAAAACCAGCAAAACAAAAACGACGATGCCTAACAACATAAGGTAAATAATCCTAATAGTTTTTCAAATAAGTATTTGAAAATGCTTTGATCGCTGCATCTTCAGTGCTAAAATGTTCAAAAATGTTGATGAGTCGGCTTTGGACAATCAAGTTTTTGATGTGTTTGCCGACATTGATGATTGCGATGCGTCCTCCTTTCGCCCTTACCATGTTATAGACTACGATGAATGTTCCGAGTCCGGCACTATCCATTTTATGGACACGTTTAAGGTTTATAAGGATGCGAGGTCTTTTAGATTTATCTATGTGTGTTATCAGGACTTCTCGCAATTCCGGTATGGCTTCCCCTATTATTTTGCCAGCCGGTTCTAAAATTATGATGTCATCTTTCAGACGAATTGCAGTTGACATAGGATACTCCTTCTTGTTTGCGTTTAATTGTAGTTGCAATAATTTATGAACCCTTCTACTTATATATATGTCTTAAACAGAAAAAGTTAATAGCAAATTGCAGATTTTTCTTACAATTTTTCAAAAATATTGTGAAATACGAAGAAAAA
>JAPPMR010000623.1 GCA_028818995.1 Candidatus Poribacteria bacterium
TCCTCAACCCGACCTACAATATGTTATGACAATTTGTCAATTAGAAATGGTATAACTTTCCACACACAAGCTAAGAGGTTAAAATTATGTTTAGATTTAGAAGTCGCATGTTTGCACTCGCTTTAGTAGCAATTTTTATATTAGTGCCACACTCACAAGCACAAAACCAAAGTAGTCCTCCCACACAGCAAACTCAGGGGACACACCAAGAGGAATATCACGAAAGCGCATTACGTAGATTTGAAATTGTTACGTTAAGTGCCCTCCCATTTACGGCAGTACACAGTTATTTGGGGGTTCGCGGTGTAAAAATGATACAGACAAATAAAATTGCACCGGAATTGACTTCACAGAATTACCGCGTGATGGGTATTTGTGCTGTTTCGTTATCACTGTTCATTGGTATTTGGGACTGGCTACATACACGTAATGTAGACAGGTCAGCGCCGAGTGTGCCGGGATACAAACCGCCATCACGTCCAACGGACGAAGTGATTCCTTCTGATGGAAGTATTGCTCGTGGTCCTATTTTCGGTCCACATGCGAACGTATATGGTATCTCTACAAATTTTCGGCAACCAGAACGCCGCATGGTGAATACCCAATTGAATATGTGGTCAGCAGAACAGCCTGTTGATTTAGTCATCCCGCTGTTTGAAATACGATTCTAATCATTTTCTTAGCACTCAATAACTGACGGAAGATAGGTAATATACAAAAAATGCGTGTTCTCTTTATGGGCACCAGTGAATTTGCAATTCCTGCATTGAAAGAACTTATTGCCCATCATTTTGAAATTGTTGCTGTAGTAACTCAACCTGATCGCCCAAGTGGAAGAGGCAAAAAACTGACTCCGCCACCGGTGAAGCTGATTGCAGCAGAGTATAACCTTAAGGTTTTTCAACCAGAGAAGGTTAGATCACCAGAATTTGTTGGGACGCTGAAACAACTTGCTCCAGATGTTATTATCGTAGCTGCTTTCGGTCAACTTCTACCGCAAACAGTTTTGGATATTCCGCCATGTGGTGTTATAAACTTACACCCTTCTCTGTTGCCGAAATATAGAGGTGCAGCCCCAATTCAATGGGCATTAATTAACGGCGAGAAGGAGACAGGTGTAACACTTATGCTCTTGGATGCCGGAGAAGATACGGGGGACATAATTTGCAGGGAGCAGATACCTATAGAACTTGAAGATACGGCAGAAAAATTGCACCATGAATTAGCGATTATTGGGGCAAGGCTTTTAGTCAAAGTGCTGGGCAACTTGCCACATGGACAACCCCCAGTAGCGACAGCGCAGAATCATGCTGAGGCAACGCATGCACCACGTTTAACTAAGACCGTTGGACATATCAATTGGAATGAACCTGCAACGACAATACACAATCTAATTAGAGGAACAACGGGATGGCCAGGTGCATATTCATTTTTTCGGGATGGAACGCTCCTAAAGATTATTCGGGCACTGCCGCATGAAGATACGCACGAAGTGAAACAAAAAATTCCAAATGAACTACCTGGAACCATTAAAATTACATCAGAACGACAAATGTTTGTTGTGACAGGTAAAGGTGAACTCCAATTATTGCAAGTTCAACCGGCAACTAAAAAGGTTATGGAAGTATACGACTTTGTCAATGGGTATCAAATAAAAAGCGGTGAGAGTTTATCAACTTAGGTGTATAATTCGGTAATAGCCGCATAAGGATTCAGAAATGGGATGAACAAACTTAATAAGACCTTATGGGGAATGGTCAAGATTGCTACCTATTGTCTAATTGTAACTGGAATCATAGGTTTTTTGACGGTTTTTATTGTGATTCCGCAGTGGGTTAAGTCGACTGAGATTTTGGTTCCAAATCTTGTAGGTAAACACTATTACCAAGCCTTGAATTCACTTTCCAAGGCGGGACTGGTGGCAGAAAAAAACATTCTGAAAGCCAGTAGCAACGAAGAACCAATGGGAAATGTCGTTTCACAAGACCCCGTTGCAAATATCAGTATCAACCCCCACCATACCGTTAAACTTACAGTTAGTATTGGTCCAGATCTAACGCCTGTTCCATCAGTAATCGGAAAGTCGAGAGATACGGCATACGAAACGCTCGATTCTGCCGGTTTCCGCCTAAATTCAGTCGCTTATGTCCATTCGACAAAGTATTTGTTGGATACCGTCATAGCTCAAAGCCCATCTGAGGGTAGTCAAAGACAACGCGACAGCCATGTGAACATATTGGTAAGTCTTGGAAGAAAACCCCTGCAAATTAAACTGCCTGACCTGAAGGATCAACCTGTAAATGAAGTTTTACCAGCACTTGAAGCGATTGGTCTAAATGTTGAAATTGAAAACCGTCCACACCCAAAAATCAAACAGGGGAGAATAATTAGTCACGAAAAACTTGTCCAAAGTGGGGATTTGATAACTTTGGAAGTCAGCGGCATAAGGGGTGAAACAGAAAACAGTGGCAGGTGGTTAACACATAAACACACTGTCAGCGAGGGAGGAGATCGGTCACTTAAAGTCAAAATTGTTGTTGTTGATTCGTGGGCTTGTGTTCGCTTCCTGGTTTTTGAT
>JAPPMR010000369.1 GCA_028818995.1 Candidatus Poribacteria bacterium
TAAAACCTGCCATTTTTGAACATCCAACCCCAACAGAAACCGCGAGAATTGACTACACACTCTCACTTCCCGATGCCGATGACAAAGAGAAACTCTTCTTACACTTTTCGATCGGCTTGCGGGATGGTGTCGTATTTGACGATGCAGCGCGAACACCCGGGGGTGTAAAGTTTGCTATTGAAATTGTTGATCTTCCGAACACAGATTTGGAGGTTTCCACACCAGAAAGATGCTTTGAATCTGTGTCAACCGAATGTCACTGGACAGAAAAAAGCATAGATCTGACACATTACGCCGGTAAAGAGATCGTCGTCTCGTTTTTGACGGCGTGTAACGTAGAAGGCAACAGCAACTACGCGTGGGCGTTGTGGGGTAAACCACAGTTACGCAAACTTAAACAGACATCGCTCCGGAAAGGGAAAAGAGATAAGGAACCGGAAGTTCGATGCGGTATTGCCCTCTTACACTTCAGCGATGATGCGATGCAGCTGCAGGAGTTCAGCCAATCTACATCAACAGCGGTTTCCATGCTAACGGATATTCTGCTTGAATCACACGAATCAGAAAAACCACCTGTCAAGATATCCATTTATGCAGCACAGCCGAAATTGGAGATTGTGAGCGTAGGTGCGACAGCGGCAGTTGTCGCAGCAGGCGAGGATTTTGAGGTGCAATGCACGCTTCGGAATATCGGCAGTGCGCCACTTGGTAAGGCAGATACGGCGCGGATCTCTATCAACGGTGTGAAACTACGCCGCGGACGTCCGAGACACACCGTCAAAGAAATTGAACCAGGTGAAGAAACCTCCATTTTTTGGATAGCCCGTCGTCTTTCAAATCCGACTGTAGTTCCTCTTTCCGTTTCGCTCAAATGCCAAACGTCAGCCGGAGAAGAACGTCAAACGGTTCAAGGGAGCGTTGCGATTCGTCCCGCGGCACCTAAGTTCGCTACTAAAACTGTAAAAGAACTGCACACCTACACCCAAGACGGTAGTGTCGTGATAGGGAATAGACATCTTCGCCTCGTTTTCGTCCGTGGTACTGAAGCGACATCAAAGACCGAGAACGAAGACAGTTTCGACAAAAAGGCCGCTGGTAGCTTTGCGTATTACGTGCTTTTTGTTGCAAAAGGGGGTCATTATCAACAGGTAGCAACCAGTCCTACCTTCTCTGAGGTAACCTACTTAGACGCATCGCAAAATCGCCAGACTTTGCGACTCGCGCCTACGGTTTATCAACTCTCAGGAAACAACATGGGAGAGTCCATAATCCGCTTAAGTGGCTCGAATACAGATGTTGACGGTGTGGAATGGGCTTATGAGATGCAGTGGACGCTTGCTGAACGGGCGACACGGGTGAAAACGGAATATCAATTGCAAACGGACGGAAACAGAGAACTCCTCGCCTTCCAAGGTCCGATGCTTTACGCGGGACAAGGGCGTAACCGTGAGAAGAAAACGGCGGCACTTTTCCCTGGGCTTGAATTCTTGGAGAACGACGAACGTTCTTCAAGCGCGCGTGATGCAGCACCTCCGCTCGATAACCGGCTTGTACCGCACCCTTATAAAATTACAGTGCCGGTCATGGCAGTAGAAATGCAGAAATCGTTAGTCGGCATTGTTTGGAATCCTCTGGATACTTGGGATGGTGAGAATCAGATGCTCTCTACGATATTCGCCTCTCCCAATTGGTATCAGTCCCAAAAAAACCACGTTCTCGGTGTGTTCTTACCGACTATACCTGCGTGGGTCCAAGAAAATCAGGCAGAGGCTTCCATTCCGTATCCGCTGATGTCATCGCGTCCGTTGTCCATCAAAAGCGAAATCATTGTCGATGGAAACGCCTCCATTTTAGATGCTGTAGCACATTGGAAGGACGCTTACGGCACGCCTAAATCATTACCACCACCGCGTAGCGACGAAGAAGAGGTTCTGCTTTCACGGCACGGGTTTATGCACACCACATGGGATGAAGACACACGAAAATCCCGTCACTGTGTAGACTGGGCAGCTCAAAATGAACCGGGTTTTGGCACTTTGCTCTGGTACGACTACCTCGCGACAAAGGACGAACAGGTGAAGGAACGAGTGCAAGAAATTGCCAAAAACACTATAGACGAATTCGGTACGGGTGGCTTGGCGGCACGCGGCTCGTGTCACATTTTGAGATGGGAGTTCCCCTTTTATATCGGCAATGTTGATGCAGCACTAACTTACATGGAGGAGGAAATGCAGCAACGCATTGCCACGCAAGAATCTGATGGAAGTTGGCGGTGGCATCCGACGAGCGAACGAACTGCCCCCCTTGGAGAACCGGGCGAAGCCGTGCTCGGCACCTGTGCAGAGTCGGTGTATTTACTCCTCAAACACGCGCGAATTACCGGAAATAAAACCTCGCGTGAGGCAGGTTTGAAGGCACTTAAATTCATTCAGCAATTCTCCGTACCGCGCGGCGCACAAATGTGGGAATGCCCGATGTATCAACCGGATGTCCTCGCAGCTGCACATGCTATCGGTGCCTACGTTGAAGCTTATGAACTGACAAGCGAAAAAGAACATCTCAAGCGCGCAACGTATT
>JAPPMR010001014.1 GCA_028818995.1 Candidatus Poribacteria bacterium
GAGCATGCCCAAACATTAGAATCTAACGAAAACATAGCCGAAGCCATCCAAACCTATGCTGACATTATCCGTAGCGAAAACGATTCGGAGGTGCTTGCCTATGCGAACTTTCGCCTCGGACACATCTACCAAGAATGGGGCGAACTTTTTGCGGCGCAAAGGTTTTTGTCCCATGCACACCAATTCGATCCAGAAAATACCGATATCCGAGATGCAATTGACAATCTCAACCAACATTTTTCTGAAAATAGAGAACAGATTGCCGACCAGATGTCTCGACAAAATAGCGATCAGATCGTTTCGCTTTTTCGTATCGCAACAGGCATCAAACTGATAGCAATGGATAAACCTGTACAGGCGTATCCGTTAATGAAAAGCCGCACAAAGATTTTCCCAAACGCTGCTGTCGCAAAACATCTCCTTACTGATATTAGCATTACAGATGAGGAACGTAATTCAGCGATTGACTTTCTAATAGAAAGAGAATGGCTTGTCAATACTGGAGTTGAACTTTACACCATCGCTGATAGTGGATTATATGCTTTTTATACTGCGCTTGCCCAACTACACATTGACAATTCCGCGCATTCAGAAGCCATCACCTGTTATGAACAAGCGTATTGGGTGGATGATTCGCAATCCGATCCATTATATCAGAAGGTTATCTGTTATGCTGCGCTTGAGGCGTGGAATGAGGCAAGCGCAGCCATCACTGATCTCCCTGCTGAGCCACCAACAGAAATTGATCAAATAGCATATTACACCGCTGTCGCAGAAAGTTATCATCAGAATTATCAAGAAACCGGTGCTGATTCTGACAAACAGAAGGTTATTGAGGCGTGTGAAACAGTGTTGCGTCTGGACAAAAAAGACAAAGTAATTTCAAAACTCCTCGCGTCTTATCAGGATAAAAAGAGTTGGTGGCGGAGGTAATTATCTAAACAATGAAAACCAAACTATTTTCCACATTTTTAACGCTACTTTTCTTCTCAACGCAATTTCTATTAAACACCTTTGCGGAAGACTACACACAATTGAATCTACCAGAAGGTGCAAGAGCGCGTCTTGGAAAAGGTGTGATAACAGACATACGATTGTCTCCGGACAACAATAGGTTGGTAATATCCACTTCTGCGGGGATATGGCTTTATGATGTTAGTATAAAGGCACAGAACGCTCCACTGATAAGATTTGATCAGCAATATGTTTCTCAAACGACACTTTCATCAGATAGCAAAACACTCGCCCTCAGTGCTTATGACAAGACTATTCGACTCTGGAATACCGACACTGGTGAAAACAGACTGAAATTTGATACGCCTGACGGACCTTTTGAATCTTTGAAGTTCTCACCGGATGGTAAAATCCTCGTAGGCCAGAATTGGCAAGGTGCAATTTGGTTTTGGGATACCACAAACGCAGAACAGTTAATGGCTTTCAACCCAAATTTACCGAAACTCAGCCCGAGAAAATATAAAAATTGGAACCTTGCGGCAGATTTCTATGTCGACCATACTGGTGATGTTATTTTTGCTGTTGGCAACAAGGATGGCACAATTAGCATTCGAAACGGAAAAACCAATAGAGAAATAAGGAAACTTATATCGCGTACAGATGATAGTAAATCTTTACCTATTCAGTATCTGCGACCATATTATCCTAACCCCGATGTTCGGGATGGAGGGCCTTATATAAAGTGGGTGAACACCTTATATTTTGCACCGGATGGTAAAACGCTTGTGAGTATGGCTGATTACCGACGCGCACGTTGGGATGGATGGCAAGGGAAGGGAGGTCCCATTGAAATTTGGGATGTAAACACAGGTGAGCAACTCGCATTCCTTCAGTGGGGGTTAGACATTTCGTTTTCAGGTGACGGCAAAACAGTTGCTGTGTCTGATGAAGGGGATTATGTGTTATGGGACATTCCTTCACGTCGCAAAATTTCAGAATTTCCCGAGGATGTAAAAATCAGATTTTCAGGTAATGGAAACACGCTTGCTATTATAGATAAGAACGGGTTTAAGATATGGGATATCGCCACACAACGTGAAATTGCAGCACACAGTCAGATTATAGAATGGTTAGAAACTTCACCAGAACGTTTTGTGTTATCTCATGATGGCACAATTCTTGCCACTGCAGATAAAAACGGCATAGTAGCTTTGTGGGAGACGCAAAACACTAAGCGGCTGCGATGCGTCTTGACAGGTTATACAAAACCGTTCACGGTATTGGCGTTTTCACACGATAGCAAAACACTCGCAAGCGGAGATGCTGTTGGTAACATTCAACTCTGGGATTTAAATAGTGGTGGTAAACGGAGTACAATTAAATCTAAAAGTATTGATAATTTAGTTTTTACTAAAGATAATGCCACCCTTATCAGTGAGGGTAAAATTAGTAAGAGTGAAAGCAATATTGAAGTGTGGAATGTTTCAACAGGAGAACAGATTAACATTATTACTGTCCCAAATACATCCCGCAATGATCACTATTTTGCGTTTGGGGATGGAAAAGTACTTATTATCCCTGACACAAGTATGTTTTCTCCAAATGGCGAGAAATTGG
>JAPPMR010000468.1 GCA_028818995.1 Candidatus Poribacteria bacterium
TCTTTGAGTATTGTAGCTTGAGCGATTAGGCGCAAAAGAGTACCTTCTAATTCTCGGATGTTGGTTATGACGACCTCAGCAATGTAACTGAGGACTTCATCTGGGACACTACCCCACCCTTGATCTCGGCATTTTTGGCGCAGGATAGCGATCCGTATTTCGTATTGTGGCATGCTAATTTCGGCTACCATACCTGACTGGAACCGAGATTGAAGACGTTCCTCCAGATTTTCGAGGTTATCTGGTGTCCGGTCGCTGCTCATGACTATCTGGTTTGAGTTCATGTGGAGGGCATTAAATGTATTGAAAAATTCCTCTTGCGTTCCCTCTTTGCGTTGTAAGAACTGTATGTCATCAATCAAGAGCATGTCTGCCGTTCGGTATTTTGTCCGGAATCCTTGCGCTGATCCACGATTGACGATGGATTCAACATATTCATTCATAAAGGTTTCTGATGTGACATAGAGGACTTTTTTATTTGGTTGGTTCGCTAAAAGCCGATTGCCGATTGCATGTAGCAGGTGAGTTTTTCCTAATCCCACGCCACCATAAATGAAAAGCGGGTTATAGTCGCGTCCAGGGTTTTCTGAAACGGCTAAGGCTGTGGCGTGACAAATCATATTGCTGGAACCGACAATAAATCTGTCAAACCGATAATTCGGATTCAACCCCGTTTCATTTTGGGGCAACGGTGTCGGTTCATTGCTGTTTGATGTCCGCCCTGAATCACGTAATTGGTTAAGACTTTCCTCGCGCTCCGATTCTTGAAGATCTTCCCTGCCTTGAGCCGCTGATTCATCTACGGTGAGAATTAGTGCACACTGTGCCCCGATGAGTGTTGCTAACACGCGTTGGATATCAGCGCGAAATCGCTCTTCGATTCTCGCTCGCGTGTACGCAGAAGGGACTGCTATGTTTAATGCCTCCGCTGTAACTGAAAGCGGAACCGCTTGGTGAAGGTAAACATCCTGTCGCGCTGTATCGCTGAGTTTTTCTAATATTTCCAGCCAGACTTCGTTGGGGGTGTGCCGCATGAGCATATTTCCTAAATTTCGCGTGTGCCTTTGGCTTTGATATCGGATTGCAAACCTAATCCTTCAGAAGTTTCTTAGCAGTAGGAATGATAGCCCGATTAGTCACTTCGGATTCTCCGAATTAAGATGCAGACTCGATACATTAACCAAAACTTGCTTGTTTATGAGTAAAGTATAGGATTATTTCTGTGACGTATGGGTTCAATATGAGAATACCTATAATATAGGTTGGGGTGAACGGGAAAAACGAAGGGCTATCCATCCAAATGGAGAGGCTGCTAATCCGATGCAATAGATGCCTGTGAGTGGAACCCAATACCTCCACTAACAAAACATATACCTGATGAAGTATTGATTCACTCAAATCGAAGAGTATTTAAAAATCCTGAAAAATCGAGGGTTTCTGCATCGAGAACTTATGATTTTTCGCGTTCTGTCCAACCCAATCTACGCTCTTAAGGTGAGTTCATATTCTTATACGAAAATATCATATCATTTTCTTACAGGAATGTCAACATTTTTTGTAAAAAATTTTAAATTTTCTAAATTCATGTTTAAGTTCCTTCGACAAAATATTTTGGACTAAAATTGAAATTTCATCAAGAGGAAAGTAGCGAAAAAATTTGACAAACGTCGAAAAATAGCGTATTATTTTAAAGCAAAATATAATACCCCTTTAGCAAAAGGCATAACCACTAAAGTAGAATATAAATTTAAAATTCGCCTGACATTAAGACAGAAGAGAGGTGATATTCATGAAACGCACATATCAACCACATCGTCGGAAAAGGAAGAATAAGTTAGGCTTCCGTAAACGGATGTCTACACGGCATGGGAGACAAACTATTGCCCGTCGCCGTGCGAAGGGACGGAAAGTTCT
This sequence comes from Candidatus Poribacteria bacterium, assembly GCA_028818995.1. The sequence continues at coordinate 1,915 of JAPPMR010000468.1, forward strand.
AAGTGCTTAAAGGATTTTCTTAAACCGAAATTTCCAACAGGAACCTACATTTAGTAACAGGAACAAGGAAAGTTCATCTCCACGTCTTGTTCCGAGGACGAAAAACAGAATGCCCCGAACTTTTAAACTCCCTCACTTTTACCATAGTCCGGTTATTTCTGTCGTTAAACACGCGCGTCGAGAAACTGATGCTCGAAAGCGAGATCTTTCGCCTACACTGTTGAACTTCGGTCCTGTTCGGTTTAAAATTGCTCGTCATTTCGGTTTTTGCTATGGTGTTGAAAACGCCATCGAAATCGCCTATCAAGCATTGGCGGAAAACCCGGATAAACGTATCTTTCTGTTATCTGAAATCATTCACAATCCACGTGTCAACGAAAACTTAAGACAGCGCGGTGTCCAATTCCTAATGGATACCGCTGGCACACAACTCCTCCCTTTTGATATTTTAATGCCCGAGGATGTCGTTATTGTTCCTGCCTTTGGCACGACCCTTGAAGTAGAACAGGCACTTAAGGCACGCGGCGTTATCCTTACCGCTTATAACACGACATGTCCGTTCGTTGAAAAAGTTTGGCGGCGAAGTGAGGAAATTGGTAGACAGGATTACACTGTCGTTATCCACGGAAAGCGTTACCATGAAGAGACCCGGGC
>JAPPMR010000602.1 GCA_028818995.1 Candidatus Poribacteria bacterium
TAGTTGGTGAATATCTTATACTGTCAGAAGGAGAGTCGTGAATTTCACCCTCCGCAATTGTTGAAGGTGTTTCTGTTTTTTTCAGCGGATGGATTCCTGTTGATAGGTAGTCAATCAATTGGGCTTTTCTTAACGAAGAGTACCCTTTCAATCCACGTTTTTTAAGTTCTTTTTTCAACTCTATGTTTCGCATTTGGTCAAAATTCATCTGTTTGTTTTTATTCCTATCGCCCAAGATATTTGCACTTATGCCGAGTATTGAGGGCACTGCTTCGATTTTGCGATTCTACAGCGTCATGTGCTTTAATCAGGTTTAGAGTTTCTGAGGTTCATTGCTGCATCACTGATATCTTCAACGCTCTTTTCAACCCACAGTTTCCTCTGCCACTTGGTGTAATCAAATGGAGATCGCATAATCAGCGCGATGAACTTTTCAGCCTGCACATCGCCTAAAGCTTCTGTAAGTGCTTTTAAGCCTTCGATCTTCAGTTCTTCATCTGTTATCATGGAATATACTCCTAATAAAACTTGGGGGATCTATAACCCTGATGTCTTCAAAGCCGACTGTTTTCTTGAGAATTACATCATCTGTGGTGACAAAGTAATCACATTTCGCTGCAATAGCACAAACTACAGTAAGTCCTGAAGAAACTCCAATTTGTCACTTTCTTTTCTGTTAACAAATTATACCATGCACCTATCTCTAATACAACATTCCCAAGTATTTATTTCGTGCCTATTGCAAGGATATGGGAACTCATGCCGAGTATTGAAGGTTCTACCTTTACAGGATCCGCAGGATGGACTTCAAAACTTGTCTTCTAAATTAATCAACGGATCTCTTTCATCCATGCCCACGTTGTCGTTAGCTTATCTTCCGGATCAACAGAAAGTGGTTGGAGATTCAAGTCTTTGGTAACATCAACATAATTCGGCTTACCAAATCCACCCTCGCCATCGTTTCCGTTTTTAGAATTATCCTTAGCGTCGCCCTCATCAAAAGTGTAGTGTGCGTTCAAGCCTTTTTCATCGCCGTTGAGCACCTTCATCATGAGTTCATTTATCTCTTTTTCAGTCCGAGCGAGATTCCAGATGCGGATTTCATCAATGAACCCTTTACAGAACCAGCTTTTATTATCTCCGACACCGATATACAGCGAAGCGTCGGTTGCCGCTAATTCCTTTGCCCCAAAAGGTAAGGAACCCTTTTTCTCTCCGTCAATATACGTCCGCATCTCCTTACCGTCCCACACACCAGCAACATGCTGCCATTCATTTAGTTTCAATCCAGCGACATCAAGAATTTTCGTGCCTGGCCAAAGGACAAATCGTAATCCGTTTCCATCTTGGATAATCTCTGGAAAGATGTAATCCCTTTTGCCTGCCCAGTCCTTTGCAAGACACTCACCGACAGGTTTGCTCATGTTCATCCACGCTTCTATGGTTATAGCAGTTTTTGGATTTAAGCTGTCACTGTTTGGAACTTCAATAGCCGTCGCGCCATCTAACTCCAGTGCCAGATTTTTCGCTGAAAGTACGTTAGGCATTACCAGACCGATAATGAGCGTTATAAAAAGCAGAACTTTCATGGTCTTTCTCCTGAAGTCACCAATTTCGATTAGCAATTAGAAATCATTCATTGTTGCTACAAATGAATAGGATGATCTAAATTTTCAATTCAAGTACCAGACAAGTTTAACAGGTGTTGCTCATCAAATTTACAAAAGCTTGTTGGTTGTTAATTGCTCTTTCGTTTTTTCCACCCATATAAGAATCCATAAATGCCATGCCCATGCCAGAAACTAAAACCGTTCCTTTGTCATAACGCTTTTTAACTAACAAATCTTCTCCAGTGGAAGCACTTCCTAACACGTCGTATCCTTCTCCAACGATTTCTGCAGGACACTGAAGTGCAATTTCGTTAACATCTGGGAAAATTTCTGCTGAAAGATTCTCTGCCTTCCTGAAATCTGGGTCCGGTATCGGTTTTAGTTCAATGCCAAAGTCCTTCAATAACGGGTTATAAAAATCGGGCATCTCAGCACCACCACCGCTGCCCCAGCACAGGACAAATAGTGTGCCACCATTAGCCACATAATCTGTGATTGCTTCTATTTCACTCGGAACAAAAGGCACAATTGGACCTGCGTACTTACCGTGTAGCATCAGTTCGTCATAGTCAGAAAGTAGGTCTTTCCACAATTTTTTATCGGGATTAGTTTCGACTTTGAAACCATTTTCCCGCAGCAGCTTGTAGGCTGTATATTGTGAGAAATTGTATACACCGAGACTTCTTATGTCCGACTCGTTATGTGAGAAATCGAGTAGTATCCGCCTATCATTTGTAGGAGTATCTTCTACATTAGTGGATTCAACTGCAAAGGTAGAAATCGGTGTGCCACATCCGCCCTTCGTTGTCGCGATTGTTTTCCCCGCATTATCAAGCACTTCAAGATGCCAGAGATAATTTCCGTTAATATCCAGATCTGTTTCTTCAAGCTGGATTTGCGTTTCTTGTGTTTCCTTGATACAAACAGCGTCTTTTCCTCTAATTTCGTCAAT
>JAPPMR010000192.1 GCA_028818995.1 Candidatus Poribacteria bacterium
TTATAGTCAGGTGGTTACAACACACTCAGCTCAAAACGTCGGGACAGTAGTGATACAAGATATCAGCCAAGAGGCCGACTTCGAGGCCCTGAGAGTTCTTCATGCTTCTCAAGCTACTAGACTGGCATGCGATCCATGGCAGCTACAATCAGGTGACGTTGAATACCTGATTGAAGATAGTGAGCTTCGTGAGAATTATGGTCTCTTAATAGGGGAAATTGCTGCATCACACCATTTGGATATCGAAACCGTTGTTGAGAAATTTTCTTCACCACACCCCCCGGCTGCTTTTCACCCGGGCGATTGGACCGTCGACCCTTTGAAAATAGCGTGTATGCTGCGCGTTGCAGATGCCGGACATATTGATGGAGCGCGTGCTCCTACATTCCTCTTGAAACTACTTGAGATGAATTCGATTTCCAAGCTACATTGGGTTGCCCAGAATCATCTTGGCCGGGTTATGCTCAACCAGAATGAGCCAACTCAACTGATCATTGCATCAACCAAGCCTTTTTCAAAAGATGAAGCTGCAGCATGGTGGGTCGCATTTGATGCGATAGCACTCTTTGATAAAGAACTTAGGGATTGCAATGAAGTGCTCGCCAAAGCAGTAACAGGGACCCGGCAACAGTTTGCGCGAAAATACGTTGCAGGAGCTGGAAAAGTTAAAGAACTGAGAAAATATGTTCAAACAACAGACTGGGAGCCAACAGATACGAAGGTGCATGTCTCCGACATAGCAAGTTTGATTCAAAAATTAGGAGGAGAACAACTATATAGTGTTCAAGACAAACTGGAAATTGTAATCCGCGAACTCATTCAGAATTCTTCAGATGCGATTGCTGCTAGGCATAAAGTTTCAGGAGAATCCTTTAATAAGAAAATTATTGTGCGTCTAATAAGAAATTCTCAAAGTGGGGGTTTTGTTCTTCAAGTTGATGATGATGGTATTGGAATGTCTCAAAGAACGCTTACAGAAGATTTGATGGATTTCGGAAAAAATTTTTGGAGAAGCATGCGGGCATCTGAGGAGTTTCCAGGTATCCATGCTTCTGGATTTTCGTCGGCCGGGCAGTTCGGTATCGGTTTCTTTTCTATTTTTATGGTTGCGGATAATGTGAAAGTTTATTCGCGTCGCTTTGACAAAGGTCTTGATTCTGTCAAGTGCCTGTCTTTTACGAATGGGCTTTCTCTTCGCCCGACCCTAAATAGCTACAGACCAGAAGGATTTCAAATGGACCTTACTACGAGGGTTGAAATTGAATTCAAGCAAATTCATCTACAGAATCCAGATGAAATGAATATACAAGTAAATCTTCATAATCAAGAGGGATTCTGCGTCCCATTCCATAGTTACATTGCCGTGTTAGCATCTGGAATACCGTATCAGGTTTTGGTTGAATGGGACGGAAAAATTACTCAAGTGCATGGCGGATTTCCACCGAAGGCAGAAAAAAGAAAAGAGTGGCTTAGGGCTCTTTCATATTTAAATTGTGGGGTCGAAAACAAAGCACAATATTTTATAGACCGTAATGCACATCGCCTTAGAGAAATCAGCGATGGTAATAAATGTTACGGGCTGGCAGCAATAAATATAGCAGAATCGACAGGATGCAATTTTGTTACAGCAAGAGCAGTTGGTGGTTTGGTTTCGCCTCATAATCGACACGACGGAGCATTTATTGGTCTTATTGACCATTTCCCCGAGAGTGCGAGAAGGGATGTTGGAAAAAGAGTGGCACCATATGAAGTCATGAGAAACTGGTTGGAAGAACAATCGGAATTAATCAAAAGAGAAAACCTCTCGATTATTGACTCTATTATGGCGAGCTACTCGCTAAGCGAATTTGATTTTGACCCAATAGAAATATTTCAAGGCATTTTAGTTGTTTCAGACAAAGGCCCAAATTATTTAAGGCTTGATGATCTGCCTCAATTTTTGAATGAGGGGAACAGATTAGGATTTCGTGTTTCTGCTTTGTTTCGAGGCTTGGATAACTTTGGCAATCAATCCCCTATACCTGATATATGTACCTGTTTAGTTGTTAGTAGGGGCAGTTTCAATAATGCTGAGTTGGAAAATGGTATTCCGAAAAACCCAAATTCATTAATAGGAATTGTTCATAGAACGCTGGAGAGGAAGGGGATCTCACCCAAATGGATAACAACCCCGGAAGTTTATAATGGTCCATTTGGCAAGTGCGATTGTTTGGAAGTAACAATCTAGAAGACTCTTCGCAAGAGTCCTCCGTCAACTTGGATAGTAGTTCCGATCATGTAACTTGCTTTCTCGGAAGCAAGAAAACAGGTTAGGACGGCTAGTCCTTCGGGTATGCCCAAGTACACTACAAATTCCCTTTTGCAGCGATCAAACTCCAACTGACTGTATAGTAGTTCCCCGAACACTTTGTGGTATCCGAGTGTGTATTTCCAGTTACTTACAATATGAAAGTGCAGAAGTCAGTATGGTTGCATATTACGACTGAAAAGGGACAGTAATTCCGAGCGAAAAGGGACAGTAATTCCGAGCGAAAAGGGACACTGTTCCGAGCGAAAAGGGAC
>JAPPMR010000262.1 GCA_028818995.1 Candidatus Poribacteria bacterium
ACGCAAGCAAGAATGTCCCTCGGTGAAGTATTTGAGTTAGAAACAGTAGTCGTTGAAGGGGAACGCGTCCCACCCACGGTTAGCCGTAAGGATATTCGCGGCAGCGAACTTCTCCGTATTGCAGGGGTAGGAACTGATGCGCTAAAGGGATTAACGACACTTCCCAGTATCGGTATTCCAAACGATTTTTTTGGTGTGCTTTATATCCGTGGCAGTGATCCGGGGTCAAACCTCTATTATCTTGACCGAACGCCACTCGGATACCCGTTTCACTGGGGCGGTTTGCTCTCTACTATCAGTTCAGAGACAATTGATAAGATAGACATCTATGCAGGTGGATATGGGGCAGAATTTGGATTAGATTCGCAATCCGTGTTGGATATCCATGCACGCGATAGCATTGAAGAAAGGTTAGATGGTAAATTTAACCTCAATATCTGGTATTCTGAAGGTTTACTTGAAGGTAAGATCGGCGAGAAGGGATACTTATCTGCATCTGGTCGGAGAAGTTACTTTGACCTTATCGTTGGCCCGATTGTTGAGAGGCAGACCGGTGCAGAACAACAGTTTCCCTATTTTTCAGATTATCAGCTCAAACTTGCCTATCCGATCACTGAAAACCACGATCTTACTGTTAATGCATTCGCAGCGACCGATCACTTTCATTTTCAGTTAGAGGAAGAAAGTAATGAAATAGAGGCAACAGATAATGAAACAGTGGCAACAGATAATGAAACAGAAACTGTGCCTTTTCAGTCTTCTATCTTTTTCAAAAACGGTTTTAATGGACAGGGTATTCATCTTCGTTCAAAATTCACCGAAAATCTCACTTCACATTTGTCCCTGACACGTTCACTCAACTTTCTTGATATAGACTCTAATATCATTTTCTCAGAGACTACCGTTCGAGACGAAAGCGGTGAATTGATCTCAAGAACGACAGATTCATTTGATTTTGAATTAAAGGTTAACGTTCCGGTTTACACCCTCCGCGAAGATTTATATTACAGATTATCACCTAAGCTCCAACTTGAATCGGGTTTTCTTTATGCTTTTAGTCCCGCGAATAGTACTGAATTTCTCAGTTTTCCAACATTTGAAGAAGAACTGCTTGATGAAGAAGCACTGCATGAGCTAAGGCAAACAAATCCAGAAAAAATAAGATATGACGATGATGGGAATGCTCGGATACACACAATTGAAACCAGAGACTATGAATTTGGACACGATTTGCAACGCGTTGAAGGTTATCTACAGACACGGTACGATCCTTTGCCCGCACTTTCAGTTGCACTCGGTGTTAGACTTGATTACCTGGATTTGATAGAACAACTTTCTATTCAACCACGCGGCAGTGTTAGCATAGCACTGCCCATAGGTTCTAACCTCCGTTTCGCATACGGACACTATGAACAGAGTCCACAACTTTCTCAGTTGCTCTCAGAAAATGGGAACGCTGCGTTAAAATCCAGTCTTGCACGACATTATATCATGGAGATAGAACATGAACTCTCATCTCAAACAGAATTTAAGTTTGCTACCTATTATAAAGATGTGCAAAAATTGGTAACTGAGAATGAAGTGTCAAATTTTCTCAATCAAGGAAATGCTTTTGTTGGGGGTGTTGAAGCGTTCTTACGTCACCGAGTGCCCGATAAATTCTTCGGTTGGATATCCTATTCATACACACACGCAGAACGACAAGAAAGTCCGAATGTTGCATACCAACCGTATATTTTTAATAATACACATATCTTTAGCATTGTAGGAAACTATAACTTCAGTCCCGATTTTGAGATAGGTGCGAAGTGGCAATACTTAAGTGGAACATCTGGGGCACCTTTTAGCACAATCATTCCTATTCAAGACCCAGTGACGCGTGGATTAAGCCCACTCTTTGCAGGTTTTGACCGAGCCATAAGGGTGAAACTAACGCCGTACCACAAATTAGATTTCAGAATTAGCAAAAAATGGAGTCTTTTTGGAATGAAAATCGGTGGCTTCATTGAGATATTAAATGTTTACAATCGCAAAAATACTATTCAGTTTAGTCAGCAAGCGGGAACATTTGAGATTCTGGGTGAAGAATTCACAATTGAAGAACATGAGACTGAGGAAGAGGAAAGTAATCAGCTTCCACTGCTCCCCTATTTCGGTTTAACAATTGAATTTTAACTCAGGACAACTACGGGTGTGTAAAGTTTTTGTTATTAATCCGAATATACTTCGTAGGAGGGAACTCCAATTCCCGACAGTTCGCGATTCGGAGATCGCTCCTACAGGTTTTATCTGCATATTTCTACAAAAACTTTACACCCGGACACTACAAACAATTTCTGGCAATTCTGCTAAAAGAAATTGTATAATTTAACTGCTATATTACCCACTAAATTTCCAATACATATTGCATAGGAGCCTTGATCATGAAATACTTTATCTGCCTGCTAATGGTTCTGATAATCCCCACTGCTGCTTTTTGCCAAATAGGTGCGATTGAAGGCACAGTTTATAGTAGAGGCACAGATGAACCATTAGCAGGCGTAGAGGTCTATATAATTG
>JAPPMR010000456.1 GCA_028818995.1 Candidatus Poribacteria bacterium
TCCCACCACGATTCGTACTGTGGAACTCTCGTGTCAAAATCTACATCAATCTTGACAACGGTTGTACGATCACTTTCTCGTGCTTCCTGTAATGCAGCCTTTAAACTTTGCGTAGTTGTTGCTTCAATGACGTTGGCACCAAGGCTTTCCGCATTTGCTGCGAGGTCAACGGGCAAAATATCTCCCTTTAGTTCTCCGGTATCATCATCACGGTATCGGAATCGGGTTGCAAAACCTTGTGCACCTGTTGCCTGCGATAACCCACCGATACTGCTATGTCCATCGTTATTGATAAGCACAATAATCAACTTATAGCCTTCCTGAATTGAGGTGATGATTTCCTGTGCTAACATGAGATATGAACCATCTCCTACGAGAACATAGACATCGCGCGTAGGATCAGCCATTTTAATACCTAATCCACCAGCGATTTCATATCCCATACAGGAATAGCCGTATTCCAGATGGAACTGCTTAGGATTACGCGTGCGCCACAACTTATGTAGATCACCGGGCAGACTTCCTGCAGCACACACAACAACATCTTCGGGACGCGAAAATTCATTAACCACCCCAATAACTTCACTCTGACTTGGCAGTGGCTGATGGTCAAGACGGAAAAGTCTTTCGACTTCCTCTTCCCAAGCATCTCGGTAATTTTCAATCTGTGTTGCGTAATCGCTATTAATTCGATATGTTCCGATAGCATCTGACAATTCAGACAACGTGACACGGGCATCTGCAACTAACGGTAGGGCAGCGTGTTTCGCAGCATCAAACTCAGCAATGTTAATAGCGATAAACCGCACATTCGGATTTTGAAAGGCGGTTTTAGATGCAGTTGTGAAATCGCTCAACCGTGTTCCGATGGCAATGACTAAATCGGTTTCACGCGCGGCGATGTTTGCTCCCGGTGTGCCGGTCGCACCAATTGCGCCAAGGTTTTGCGGATGGTCATACCGTAGCGAACCTTTGCCAGCAAATGTTTCTCCGACAGGGATGCCTGTCTGTTCCGCGAACTTTGCTAACTGCTCAGTTGCCTCGCTATAGATAACACCACCACCTGCAATGATTAATGGTCTTTCACTATTTGAAATCCATTCTATAGCACGGTTAAGCAGATTCGCATCAGCACGAGGTCTCGGAATAGTATAAACCCGTTTTTCAAAGAGTTGTTCAGGGTAATGGAATGCTTCCGCTTGAACATCTTGCGGTAAGGCTAATGTTACAGTTCCTGTTTCAGATTGCGAAGTAAGCACGCGCATTGCCTCTGGTAACGCAGTGATGATCTGTTCAGGACGATTGATACGGTCCCAGTAGCGAGAAACCGGTTTGAAACAATCGTTGACTGAAAAGTCTTGTGAATCTGGAGATTCCAGTTGCTGTAAAACAGGTGCGACTAAACGCGTTGAGAAAATATCCCCTGGCAATAGGAGCACAGGCAATCGGTTAATTGTCGCCCCTGCAGCACCGGTGAGCATGTTCGTTGCCCCCGGTCCGATAGAAGTGGTGCAAGCAAAGGCACTGAGTCGGTTAGACATCTTAGCGTAAGCGGCGGCAGTATGCACCATAGATTGTTCGTTACGCGTTTGGTAAAAACGGAAGGTATCGGAATATTGGTGCAATGCTTGCCCAATCCCCGCCACGTTTCCATGTCCGAAAATACCAAACATACCTGCGAAAAAAGCCCTCTCAATTCCATCACGTTCAACGTGTTGTTGCGTGAGAAATTGCACAATGGCTTGTCCCATAGTCAATTCTCGATTTTTCATTATAATCCCCTTTATCTCTATTTATATTTGAATGAATTACAGTTCCCCTCTCTGTGCGACAAAGTCGTCAACTTCTGCCATTGTCGGCATAAAGTTTGCGCACCCGTGCCGTGTCACAACAATTGCCCCAGTCGCATTACCAAGCCGAGCGGATTTTCGCCAATCCCATCCGTTTAGTATGCCATAGATAAAACCACTTGCAAACGCATCACCCGCCCCGAGTGTATTATAAATCTCAACTGGGAACGGAGCCGCATGAATAACTTCACCCTGCTTCAAATGAATATCTGCTCCGTCCCTGCCGCGCTTCACAACTAATGCCTCAGGTCCAGCATTTAGAATTGTTGCGATGGCAGCTTCCATATCCCCTTCAATGTTTGGATTTGAGATTTGGGAATGTTCTATTGACAGATGTGAGACATCAATAAGGGATGCTGCTTTGATCTCCTCTTCAGTTCCGATAGCAATGTCAACATTACGCAGGACGGATCGGACACCTACACCGAAAGCGCGGGGATCATGCCATTGGTCTGCGCGAAAATCTAAATCCAGAAACACCAGGCGTTCCATCGCTTTTGCTTGTTCCGTAGCATAAATTGTAGCACTACGACTCGGTTCTTTACTGAGACCTGTTCCGGATATCAGGATGGAGCGACTTTCAGCAATCGGTGAAGCAATAACGTCATCAATGGTGAGTTCAATATCCGCACAGTTATCACGGTAATAGATAAGTGGAAATAGATCAGGCGGTTCAATTCCAAGTACAACAGCACTGGTACGATGCCC
>JAPPMR010000565.1 GCA_028818995.1 Candidatus Poribacteria bacterium
GATAGCGATAATACGCATTCCGATTTTGAATAAAGAAACGGCTGAGATAAAGCAATTGTACATCATGCTGCCCTTGGTATACGAAATAAAGAATGTTGAGTATACGTCCAGTTCGTCCGTTGCCATCCATGAACGGGTGTATTGCCTCAAACTGATAATGCATTACAGCCATTTTGACAAGCGGTTGGAATCCATCAGTCTTATCGTTAATAAACCGCTCAAGGTTCGTTAACAATCTGATAAGATTTCCGTATCCGGTTGGAGGCCTGTAAATGAGCTCTTGTGTTGCTCGGTTTTCAATCACTACCGGACCACTACGCACTTTCATTTTTTCGTCAAGGATACGCGAGCAGATCTGCTCAAAGAGGTGTATGTTTAGCGTTGAGCCTTCTCGGATGCTTCTGACACCTTCCCACAATGCCTCGCGGTAGTGTAGTACTTCTTTGGTGTTGGAGTCAATCTGGTTTCTGTCAGATGCCATCGCTCGGTACAGGTCATCGTTCGTCGTAACGATGTTTTCGATTTCCGAACTCCTACGTGCTTCCTGAAGCGGTAACGTGTTTATCAGAACTTCTTCGTTTGGCAACATCTTCACCAAGGCATTTACCCTCGAAAGTTCTGCCCTTGCTGTTATGCACGCTTTAAGAATGTCACGCGATTCAAGGTCCACAGCGGGAGGAAGTTCAGGGAGATCGTTCCAAGGAATATTTGGATCAAATCGCGTCATTTTACTTACGCACCAACGCCTTTAACAACCGAACATGTATACTTTTTCGCAATTTCTATACATATCCAGGCTGATATGTATACTTTGTATATATAATCGATTGATCATTAACTAAACAATGCCCGCCGAATTTGGCGCACTGCTTGACGGATTCGATCCTCATTTTCCACAAGCGCGATGCGGATATAACCCTCACCATTGTGTCCAAAACCTGCCCCCGGTGAAACACAGACCTCCGCTTCATTTAGAAGTTTCATTGAAAAGTCCAAAGAGTTAAGATGTTTCCACGCCTCAGGAATCGGTGCCCAAACAAACATAGAGGCTTGTGGTTTCGGCACTTTCCAACCGATTCGGTTTAACCCGTCAACAAGCACGTCGCGGCGTTTCCAGTAAACATCTGCATTTTCCATGACCACATCTTCAGGTGTACGTAGTGCCATAATCGCAGCAACCTGAATAGGTGGAAAAATTCCGTAGTCGTAATATCCTTTAATGCGGGCAAGTGCCTCAATGATGTCCCGATTTCCCGCTGCAAATCCACATCGCCATCCTGCCATGTTATACGATTTGGACAGTGAAATAAATTCAACACCGACATCTTTTGAGCCTTTTGCCTGCAAGAAACTTGGTGCCTTATATCCGTCAAAAACGATATCCGCATAAGCCAAATCGTGGATTACCAACATATCTTGTTGTTTAGCGAATTGGACGACCTCTTCAAAGAAATCCAATCCTACCACTGCACCGGTTGGATTGTGTGGAAAACTTAATATCAACACCTTTGGCCTCGGCCATATATCGCGTGTAATTTCTGCAAGGGAGGGAACAAAATCGTTCTCCTCAGAGAGCGGAATACTCACAACGCTCCCACCTGCAAGCACAACGCTATACATGTGAATAGGAAAAGTCGGGTTAGGCACCATCGCTAAATCACCATCATCAAGTAGGGCTAAAGCAAGATGCCCAAGTCCCTCTTTAGTTCCAATGACAGCGATTGCTTCCGCATTCGGGTCAATGTCCACGCCGAAACGGCGTTCATAGTGCCAACTCACTTCTCTTCGCAGATTGTAGATACCACGAGATGCGGAATAACGGTGATTTCGGAGTTCCTGTGCTGCTTCTGTGAGTTTATCAATAATGGGTTGCGGGGTCGGCTGATTTGGATTTCCCATCCCCAAATCAATAATATCTATTCCCTGCTGCCGCCGTTCATGCGTCAACTGTTTGAGTTTGCCAAACATGTATGGCGGTAACCGATTTAAGCGTTTTGAAAATATAGTCATCTTTTTAGTCCTGATTTATTATTTTATTTTACCATGTTCCCAATATTCCCGCAAACGTTTCCCCCAATTTGATATAATTCTTTGCGGACCTTGATGAACAATCTGTTGTCTATTGAGTTGACTTTCTTGAGTGAGAAGTTTTTCTCTGCAAGTCTTAAAAACTTCCTGATATTCTGGTGCATCAGCGAGGTTTTTCGTTTCCCACGGGTCATTGTGTCTGTCAAACAACTGTGCAAGTCCAAGTTCTTCTGCGTTTGGTCCTGGAGGGAAAAAATCCTCCACCGTTTTTGGTTTATATTCTGTAACGTATTTATATTCGTCAGTGACAATCGCGCGTCCCCAATAATTACTTTCAATGTAAGCATATTCCCGCCAAGAAACATCTTTGCCCTCTGTAAGCGGACGGAGACTCATGCCTTGTACGTCTTCAGGTGGGTCAACACCTGCGTAATCACAGATTGTAGGGAATAGGTCTACACGAGTGTCTAAATGCGTATCATCAAAACGATGTTTTCCTATAGAAATCTCATCTCCTAAGCACGAAAT
>JAPPMR010000882.1 GCA_028818995.1 Candidatus Poribacteria bacterium
GGATAGGACTCAACGATGCTGAAGAGGAGGGAGTGTGGCGATGGGATAGCGGTGAACCTGTTACCTATACCAACTGGACAACACGAGATATGTTTTCCGAACAAGCACCCAATGCTGAAAAGGACTATGTTGCGATCACTTTCCACGATGGTGGATGGCAAGCCGTTAGCCCTAAAGGACCGCTATGGCGAATTGCACGAACCGCTGTCATAGAGAAAGACGGATTGGTATCCAAGATACCCGAAGCGGCAAAATCAGAGGATGAGTAAACTATCTTTGCGCGTGGAAAGAGCGAGTTTTGACTTCGTCACGAAAGCAAATTACCGCAATACGCACAAGCGTGCACTTCTGTATCGCCATTAAACGTTTCACGTTCAGGAGAAAGATAGGTCTCGTGATTGGTGATACAGTTTGAATTTTCACACTGATGGGAAGATTCACCAATGTTTCGCTTCGGGGGTTGCGTCAAGATCAGTTGTTCTAACCCCATAAGGCTCGAAATAAGTGCCATCCGAACCGGCACAGCATTCGCGGATTGTTCAAAATAGGCAGCACGTGGATCATCGTCTAACTCATAAGCGAGTTCGTTCACGCGTGGGAGCGGGTGCATAATCATCGCATCCGGTTTAGCATTTTTCATCACGGCTGCATTCAGCAGGTAACTACCACGCACCGTTTTTGCATCTAAAGTTGGCGGGAGTCGTTCCTCCTGCAGCCGATTCACATAGATGACGTCAAGCGTTTCAATAACTTCTGTGACGTTTTCTGCCTCAATAGGTTTCTGTCCGTGGATTTGTGCTAACCGCGTGAGTATCCAGGGAGGCATCTGTAACCCTTTTGGGGCGATGTGAACCAGATTTCCACCGAATCTCGCAACCGCTAACGCAAACGAGTGCGCCGCGCGTCCATACCGAAGGTCACCACAGATGCCAACGGTCAAACCTTCCACCTGCGATTTTCTTCGAATAATCGTATAGAGGTCTGTAAGTGCTTGTGTCGGATGTGTATGGCTTCCGTCTCCACCGTTGATGACGGGGATATTGGCATAAGTTGCCATCACTCGCGCTGAGCCTGCCCAACTGTGCCGCACCACGATAATATCTGCGTAGTTCGTTACCATCCGTGCGGTATCTGCAAGCGTTTCACCTTTTGTCACAGAGGTAGAACTTGGGTCAGCGAAGCCAAGGGTGCCGCCGTTGAGACGTTCCATCGCACTTTCAAACGAGAGCCGAGTCCGTGTGCTCGGTTCAAAAAATAGGGTCGCAAGCAATTTGCTACGACAGATTCCTGCCCACGTCTCTAATTGTGACTGCATTCCTGCTGCCAGCCGAAAAATCTGTTCAATCTCAAAATTCGACAAATCATCAAGTGTTACGAGGTGCCGCATTGTCTCCTCTACGAGTGTAATTATTTGAGTCCGTTCCCTAATTCAGTGGCGTTTCCATTTGTCAAAAACTGCATGAACGTTTCAAGACTATTAACTTGGGGTGCTGCAAGCAGCAACTCTCTGAGGTGTTGCAAATCATCAATACCCTCCAAAGTCGGTTCCAGAACTTGCACTGCATCGGGCTGGAATTGTTTCTCAAGTAGTGCTATAATACTTTGGATAGTCCCCTTTTTTTCGCCTTGTTCAATGCCTTGTTCAATACCTTGTTCAATACCTTGTTCTTTACCTTCTTTTATGCCTTGTTCTTTACCTTGTTCTTTACCTTCTTTTATACCTTGTTCCATACCTTCTTTGTAAGCCTCTTTTTTTGCTTCTGTTGTTGCTTCTTGAATAATGTGTTGAAAAAAAGGAGATTCTTGCATGATACCCTCCGGTAAAAATTGTTTAATTAGTTGTGGTTCATAAACTAAACCGCCGAAAATACCAAGTGCCGCGAGTAAAATATCCCGAGTCTGTTGATCTGTGTCTGCAGCTGCTGTTGCATCAATGCATTCTTCCAACCAACGTTTTGAATCCATTCCTTCTGGTGATTTCATCAGCGGTGTAAAAGGTAGTAACCCGGGTGTCTGCTTTTCTAATATTGATTGTCCCTCAATCCGAATCAATCTGATCACCTTATAACGAAGCGTATACTCATATCCCATTCCCTTATAAGCATAGTAGCCGTTATCGTTTCTACCCGCGTTAGGGTGTAAATAGAGAACGTTACAATAGACAGGCATTTCGTGTAAATTAATAAGAAAACCGTTATATCCTGCAAGGCGATACCACATCGGTTTCCTACTGTCATCTGTTTGCACCTCAGTATGGAATATGGCCGTTTCATTAGGAAGCTGCACCTTCAAAGTGCTATCGTTCTGATGCGCCTTGAGGGTCGGTTGTTCCGTTTCAAGTTTCTCTAAGACTTTAATGTCTGAGTGTCCTACCATGAATTCTGCAAATTCTTGAGCATGCTCAAGCATGACATATTTGACCGCGTTATCGTAGTATTGTGCCATATCCGACATTATACACCAGATCGTCAGAAAACACCAACTTTTTTGCGCTGATTATAGTGGAATCCATAATTACTTATACATTTTTATGATTTCATCAATTGACGCT
>JAPPMR010000003.1 GCA_028818995.1 Candidatus Poribacteria bacterium
ATCGGATTGCTTTGTAATGGGCATGTTTTGTTGGAAGGTGTCCCCGGACTTGCAAAGACCACTGCTATTGAAGCACTTGCAAAAACAATTCATGCTTCTTACAACCGCCTTCAATTTACACCTGACCTGCTCCCAGCGGACCTTATCGGCACCTTAATTTATGACCAACGAAAAGGTGAGTTCTACACTAAGCAGGGTCCCATTTTCGCCAACGTTGTCCTTGCAGATGAAATAAACCGTGCACCTGCAAAGGTACAAAGCGCGTTGTTAGAAGCAATGCAGGAACGGCAGGTCACCATTGGCGGCACCACCTATCCACTTGACGACCCTTTTATCGTTTTAGCAACGCAAAATCCGATTGAACAAGAGGGTACTTACCCACTGCCCGAAGCACAAGTGGATAGGTTTATGCTAAAGGTTAAGGTAAATTATCCATCACACTCAGAGGAATTGCAAATCCTACGCAGGATGACAACGGAAGAGTTATCTGAAATTCAACAGGTGATTTCCTGTGAGGATATTATCAGATTCCGGGAACTCACGCGCGATATTTATATGGCAGAGCAATTGGAAACTTACATCGTTGATCTTGTGTGTGCAACGCGTGCACCAGAAGCGTACCAATTGGACGAATTGAGTCCTCTGATTGAATATGGCGCGTCACCACGCGCGACCATTTTTCTTGCGCTTGCCGCACGGGCGCGGGCATTCCTATCTCAGCGTGGATATGTTACACCTGAAGATATTCATGAAGTGGGAATGGATGTGTTAAGACATCGGGTGATCATAAGTTATGAGGCAGAAGCGGAGGGGCTTGACGTTGAAAACATTGTCAGACAGATATTTTCAAAGATTGAAGTTCCTTAACTGATAGATACTTCAAATTTGCGAATTTTAGGCATAACGGTGGGACAAGGAGGCTGAAAATAGAGTTCTAACGCCTCTTTAAGATTTTCAACTGCTTCATCTTCACTTTTACCCTGACTTGCAACATCTACCTCTAAACATTGAGCAATAAACATCTCTCCTTCTTGCGAGATACTTGCTGTGAAAGTTTGTGTTTTCATACTTTGACTCCCTTCAGAATATCGCGGTATAATATGCTTATATTGTAGCATACATATTTACACTCTTCAACTACTCTTGCGTCTGTCCTGCAATTGCAGAAGCACGCGCCCCGACACCAAGCACCGCCAAAAACCCTTCTGAGTCTGCATGGTCGAAATCCCCGATTGCCTCCATTGAAGCCGTTTCTTCAGAGTAAAGTGAATGTGGAACACCCGTTGCGGTATGAAATGCTACATTCCCCTTATACAGAGTCACCGTAATAGTCCCACTTGCTAAACGCGTCAAAGGTTCAATTGAGGCAAGCAATGCCTGTGTAGCAGCGTCAAACCAGTAGCCTTCATAAATCTGTTCAGCAATTGTAGATGCCACGCCATCAAAATGTCTACGAGCGCGCCTATCTAAAATCAGTTGCAGCAGAAACTCGTAACATCTACCCAGCAATTCCATTCCCGGTGATTCATAAACGCCTCGACTCTTAATCCCAACAAACCTATTTTCAACAGTATGGATGCCTATACCGACCCCGTTTCGTCCACCAATTCGATTTGCTTCCATCAAACTCATCAATGGCGTACAAGGACTCCCGTTCACTTCAACGGGCATTCCACGTGCAAATGTAACGGTGAAGTGTTCTATATCATCGGGTGCTTCTTTCGGATGCACACCCATTCCCGGTGAAATAAATCCTGCTGGTGTTTTCAGCGATTCTAATCTACCCGCTTCATGCGTTAATCCTAATAAATTGGCATCTGTAGAATAGGGTTTTTCATGCGTAGCGGTAATCGGTAAGTTGTGCTCTTGGCAGAAGTCAATCATCTCCTTTCTGCCGCCAAACTGCTTTAGGAATTCGGGGTCCCGCCACGGTGCGTAAACAGAAAAGTGTGGATTAAGCATATTGGTAGCAAGTTGAAACCGAACTTGATCGTTCCCGCGTCCTGTTGCTCCGTGCGTCAAAATAGAAATCTCACGCTTTTCCATCTCTGGCAACAATGCTTTTACTGTAATATGCCGAGCGATACCAGTCGTATTCCAATACCCACCTTCATACATTGCCTGACACTGAATGAGACGGATCCCAGCCTCAGCGAGGTCATCCTTTGCGTCAACCATGACTGCTTCTTGAGCACCACATGCCAGCATCCGTTCCCGAATTTCCTCAACATCCCGCTCATCGGGTTGTCCAAGGTCCGCTGTGAGGCAAACGACATTGACTCCGTTATCAACTAACCACTTGGTAATTGTGCAACTATCAAGACCGCCTGAGACCGCAGCTCCGACGGTTTTTCCTTTTAATTGATGTATGTTCATAATTGAATTATATCACTATTATCCATAATTCGCAATATCCAAACCGAACTATTGATTATATATGCAGAAGGGTGTGTAAAGTTTTGTCACTTGTTAGTTCATGGATTATGCGGATTCTGGAGGAGCGACCTCCCGGTCGCGACCAGGAGGTCGCTCCTACAGAAGAGACCCAAGT
>JAPPMR010000509.1 GCA_028818995.1 Candidatus Poribacteria bacterium
ATGTTTGGTAGCGACTGGCCCGTCTGCACCTTAGCTGCCCAATATCATCAATGGTTAGAAGCACTACTCTTCGCTATTGAAGACGCATCTGATGCAGAGAAAAACCGCTTTTTTTACCAGAACGCTTTAGAATTCTACAAAATGTGATATGTGTTTAGTAAACCTTGAAATGAGACAGAACCATTCAATTCTTCAGTGGGTTCTACCTTTTACTAAAGTCTCTTCCTGTAGGAGCGACCTCCTGGTCGCGATCCTATTTAATTTGAGAAAACGGAATGGCTCTGGGAATGAAAAGCCTACTGAGGCGTAATCAGAATAGGTTCTACGCCTTGCGACTCTTGAATTTGTTGCTTGAGTTCCGATGCGTCTGATCGCACAGCAAATTCTCCAATGGTCACCCGATTCAATGTCTTTCCATTAACTGTCGCAGTGTATATCTTTACCTTCTCATTCGGGTATAAACGTCGTAGATTCTCAGCCAACATATCGGCATAGCGCCGCTCAGCAAAAGAGCCAACCATCAGGGTTAACTTGGGTTTCTCATTTACCGCCTGAGTTCCGACATCGGTAGTTCCACTACCGAATTGCAACTGTGCTTGATGCACACTCTTATTCCCGGCTATGTCTTGAACACTCAAGGCAAACTTATAAGTTGTTGATGCCAACTGTGGCACTTTAGTTAGAACTACCGTCTCTGGTGGCGAACCGTTTCCTTCGTTCTTTTCAACCAGTTTGTTATTCGCATCATAAATTTCAAGCTTCCAATTTGCAATAGAGTTGATGTCCCATGTTTTGACACCAACGCTTGTGGGTGTCTTCTTAGAAATCTCTAACGTTGCCGGAATCAGATCAACCGTAACTTTTTTGCTGTTTCTGAGATGAGGTGAGCCTTTCGCGTCTATAATGTATAGTTGTGCCACGTAATCCCCATCAGGCACCAATTTGCCGCTACTTCCCATGCCGTCCCAGATAACTCCATCTGTGGGAGAACTTGTTCCAGATTTTTCCCACACCTGTTCTGTATACGCATCACGGAGTGTCAATTTCCATTTGTCATTTGCTCGAACCTTAAAACGGAATGTAGTAGTATCCGCAATGCCGTCACTGTTCGGTGAAATTGCGGATTCTGAGAGTTGTAATTCATATACTGTCCCTTCAGTTTCTACATCAGGTTCAAGGGTTTTCGGCATCAAAATCGGTGATGTTATGTCTGTTTTGGGAACATCTTTAGGCTCTGCCTTCGTGACAGGAGTAGGAACCTCCGCAATAAGAGTGGAACTTTTCCCTTTTCCACCCCACCGTAATGTTGCAGAAATCCAATGTAGACTTTGACCCAACTCACCACCTCTAACGTGAGCGTAATCCAACTGTCCTGTTGAGTTCCGAAAACTGATACCTTGAGTCCATTCACCAGAACTAAATTTATCGGATGCGGTTAAGGTAGTATAGCCTACACGCACCCCGAAATGATTATTGAATAACCAACGTTCAGCACCAAAGTGAAGCCGAAGTCGTTCGCCCCAACTCACATCATTCTGTCCACGGATAGCAATGTCTGCAGATAACAAAGTTGCTCTGTCGTGGCGATATGTCGTCCCGAAACGTGCAGCTAACGGCAAACTTTCAATAAGCACTCCATTTTCCCGAATTCCATTGCTCAATTCCGACAGGTTCATGCCAACCGTGACCGAATCACCTAACTTTTCTAACGGATAGGTGAACTGCGTCCCGATATCCACACTCCAAAGGTAATTCGTCCTGATTGATGTGTTGTTTTGATAGTAGCGTAAATTTGCGCCAGCTGATGCTTGTTCACTTAATGCTAAACCGTATCCTAAAAGCACTATTTGAGTTGACTCGCTATTATTGTTGTTCCAACCATTGAACCAAGACGCTACAGATAGGCTTCCCACATTTTTATCGGTTAAACCCAATGTATTAGGACTCGCCGCAAACGAAAACGCCTGATCTGTACCTGATGGTTCTGCTGAAAACGGAATCCCGCCCATGTTCACTTCTAATCCGTTCATAAACCCAAGTGAAGACGGATTCCATAAAAAACCGTTATTTGCTGACGGACCAGCGGTAAAAGCGCTTCCCATACCAACCGCTCGCGCACTTGCTCCTACGAAGATATCGCGATGGTCTATTCCAGAAGATCCCTCTGTAACCATGACATTTCCTAACACAATCACTATAAAACTGATAAGACCGAGAGTTTTCAATTTCATTTTTATGAACTCCATCTATTTTTTTATGCCAAATTTTAAAGGTAAATTCCATCTGTAATTTTAACGTCTGAATTATAAACTTGGGTACAATCTGAAAATAGACTTGATTTTTTACAAGCTATCTCGCAGTTATTATACCATTTCTAATTGAAACAGCATCATATCCATTTCTATGGATATTTGTAGGTCGGGTAGAAGCGATAGCGAAACCTATAAGTGTCAACTTAAGGATTTCTGAATATCAGAAATGCTCTTTAGTCCCGTATGAAGTTTAAATAAATATTTCGGTAGAGGGCGAGGTTAGGAAACCTCGCCAGCA
>JAPPMR010000005.1 GCA_028818995.1 Candidatus Poribacteria bacterium
GAGAGGTAGAAATCACCCAAATATGGATTGGAAAATCCTTAAGTTGACACCTATAGGGTTGAGGGACGAAACCCAACTTGAAACGCTTTTACATGCTGGAAATGTTGGGTTTCACCTGCGGTTCAACCCAACCTACGAGGACATGTATCACTAAATTGACAGTTATGGTGAGATTAGGAAACCTCGCCTACTGAAAATGAAACACGCGAGGTTAGGAAACTGCATCTATCAGGGTGTCTACGTATTTTTGGATTCTACTATAAATATAGGAATACCAGCCAATTAACTAAAATAGGGCAGAGAGTACTCTCTGCCCTATCAAACCTAACCTATCAGTGGCGTTCCATTTTAATGACACCCCACGTTGTAGCCAATTTCTCCGCAGGTTCTACCGGTGTAAATTCACCATTAATAATTGTACTCATCTCGTCTTCGGTAATGACTCTATTAAAGAGATGCACCTCATCAATTATACCAGTAAAAAATTCCTGACCAGGGTGCCTTGCCCCAACCATAATAGAACCGTCAATCTCAATGATTTGGGCCGGGTTATTATCAGATCCGACTTTATCACCATCATAGTAAATTGCAGACTCAGATTTAGGATCATGTGTTACAGTAATATGCACCCAATCCTCAGGTTGCTCTACATCAGAAATAGCTTCTGGAGACCAACCTGGATCTTTGGAATAGAGATAAGTTTTTTTATTATCGTTATTAAAAATAGTTGCCCAGACAAGTGAACCAGCAGAAACCATATAGTTCCATGCCCGAATTTGTTGATTTCCACGTTTGACCCAAAATGCTATGGTAAACTGTTCTCTTAGCTGTAAAGTGTCGTTGATAGGTACCATAACATATTGTCCTTTTGTACCATCAAACTCAAGTGCCTTGCCACCAAATTGTCCATCAACCCATGTAGGATCTTTGATAAGTTCGCCATCATGTCCATATTCAGAGCTATCTTTGGCAGTGCCTCCCTTGCCTTCATCAAAGGAAAGGTATAATACGAGCGATTTATCGTCCAAACCCGCATACGATGGCGAGACGATAATAAACAGCATCAATATTGTAGCGAGTCCTGTTGTAAATTGTAGAAATTTGCGCACAACTATATCCTCCTTAACAGTTTTTAGTCTTTACTAATGGGTATTTTCCAAAATCTACTTGAACACAGCAAATTGTTTAGCAAGCACCACATTTCTTACAAACTGTGGTGTCACATTCGCTGGTCATAAAACCTTTTTCGTGCTTATTGAATTCAAGTTGTAAAAATTGAGGTTTAACGTTAAGGTCAAGGTGATCCCATGGGTTAACTTCGTTAAATTCACGTTGACGCAGTGCGTAAAAATCAGGAGATAATCCGTGTTTTCGGAAAGCGTTATTCCACGATGTTCCTTGGGAAAGTTCCAATATAACTTTGCCGAGACGGCGATCACCGCGTGCAAAAACAGCTTCTTGATGTGCCATCCGTGCACTTGCAGACGATACCTTTATACTGCCAAGACTGTTAATCTCTCGTTTCAGATAGTCAAGTTTCTTGGCGATAGTCTTTGGTGGTTCCATTGCTACCCATTGAAACGGAGTATGTGGCTTTGGTACCATTGGTGAAATCGTAAAACTGATACGTCCTATTTTTCCTGTCCGTTTGGCATGTGGAAGCAGAATTGTTCGCATCTCTTTTGCCATTTCTGCAATTGCTGTAACATCTGCAGGTGTTTCCTGAGGGACACCAATAAGAAAATATAGGCGGAGGTTAAGAATATCACGTTTCAATGCCTCCTCAAAAACATAGTAGAGTCGTTCGCGGGGAATTGCTTTATTTACAACCTTTTGAAGTTCCTCGGTTGCCACTTCGGGAGCGATTGTAATTGTGCCTTGATCACTGTCAGCAAGCGCGTCAAGGAGTGGCGCTTCAACAGTTTCAGCGCGGAGTGACGCACACGAGATACGGAAACCTCTATCAACTAAACCTGTAGCGATCTCATTAATCTGCGGATGGTCAGAGATGGATGCCCCTACTAATCCAATCCTATCCGTAATCCCTCTTGCTTTTTCTGCCAGTGCAAGTGTATTTTGGACGGATCGGTGTCTCGGCCATCGCCTTGCGTAATCTGCCACACAGAAGCGACACTGTCTACCACATCCCCGTACAATTTCAATTAAATGTGCATTTGAAAACTCAGTGTTAGGGGTATGAATCTGCGTGCAAGTTTCTACACTATTTAGGTCAGGGACTGCTGCGGAACGAATTTTCTCAGGCATCCCTTGCTTCGGATTAACCTGTTGAACCTTCCCATCGGCATGGTATGTGACATCGTAAAAACTTGGCACATACAGTCCAGGTTCTGCACCAAGTGATTTTAATAGATCTGCTTTGGGAGCGTTTGACATCTTCCATTCGTGGAATTTATCCATCAGTTGATGGATAATCAATTCAGCCTCACCTACGACAAAGACATCAATGAAATCAGCCAACGGTTCTGGATTATAAGAGATATTAATTCCACCCGCAACAACAAGCGGATCCCATTCTGAGCGTTCTTCAGCCAGGGGCGGTATGTTGCCTAATTCCAAAGTACGTGGGATATTGACATAGTCAGATTCAAATGAGACAGAAAAGCCAACAATATCAAAAGCGTGAAGTGCGGTTTGCGTCTCTAACGAGAATAGTGGTATTTTCTTCTTTATGAGTTCGCGGACATATTGAGGTTCTGGTATAAAGACGCGTTCACACGCAGTATCTTTACGACTGTTTAGCGTAGCATGGATAACCTGAACGCCCAAACTGGACATACCAAGTTCATACGTGCTTGGATAAACTAAGGCAAATCTATTTGGTTTCCTGAACCGAGTCCGTTTGTTTTGACTTGGCAACGCGTACTTTTCGGTTTTTAGTAGCTGCTGCGTATGCTCGCGTAAATCCAATTCAATTCCTCTTAAGTATAAGCATATATAGAATCAGATAAGGATATTATAGAATTAATTTCTACGTTTGTCCCTTTTCTGTTGAACCCGGAGAAATGCGGGGATGTCCCACTGTTTTTCACGGTCTTGATTTTGTTCATCATTGGTTTCATCATCATTATTTTCCGGTTTTTCTTGTCCTACAGGCTGAGGCGAGGTATTTTGGCGATTCGCGGGAACTTGAGTAGCGGAACCAGTTGTTCCCTCGTTCCCTCTCCCTTGTGGTTGCCTGTTCCAAGCAGGACGCTGCGTACTCTGTTGAGGCCGCCCTGCAGTGCCTGCCTCAGTATTTCGGACGCGACTACCCTGCAACATCGGATTAGGTTGTGTGCCCTGTGGGTGAAATCTGCCACCTTGGCTTGGAACATGATCTGCATCTGTCGGCGGATCAAAGCCTGTAGCAATTACAGTGACCAACACCTCATCGCTAAGTTCCAATTCCTCCTTGTAAACTAAACCAAATATCGGTTGTGCATCTTCACATACATCTGTGATGACTTTCATGGTTTCACCCAATTCGTGCATCGTAAAATTTGGGGGAGAGGTGATATTAACAATCATCCCAACAGCACCTGCTATGCTGGTTTCTTCAAGTAGAGGTGAGGAGATAGCTTCTGATGCTGCGACTTGAGCCCGATTATCTCCTACTGCGCTCCCCATCCCCATCAAGGCTGTTCCTGCATCTCGCATAACTGTTTCCACATCGGCAAAATCAACATTAATTTCACCTGTTTCGGTTATAATATCGGAGATACTCTGAACAGCATGTAACAGGATCTCATCACCCTTCTTAAATGCTTCAGGGATCGGTAGTTTTCTATCTATGGTGTCAATCAAACGTTGGTTAGGAACAACGATGACTGAATCCGCGCTGTCTCTGAGATCTTTCAACCCTATTTCAGCTTTTTCTGCGCGATGTTTTCCTTCAAAATCAAATGGTCGCGTGACTACCCCAACTGTTAAAGCACCCTTTTCCTTCGCAAGACCTGCGATAATTGGTGCTGCGCCTGTGCCTGTGCCGCCACCCATTCCGGCAGCGACAAAAACCATGTTGGCAGAATCAACTATTTCTTGTAAACACTCACGGTCTTCCTGAGCCGCCTCTTTACCTACCTCGGGATTGGCTCCTGCCCCTAACCCATTAGTTATATTCATTCCAATCTGAATTGGTGTGGCACCATGGCATGCACTAAGTGCTTGCGCGTCGGTATTAACGGCATAAAACTCTATGCCGGTAAGCGCTGCTTCGATCATCCGTCTGACAGCGTTTCCGCCTGCTCCACCTACCCCGATAACCTTTATTTTCGCATTCGCTTTTTCAAATTCTTCTTGTTCAAAATCTATCATTTTTTATTTCAGTCACCTGTGGACAACACATCCTTCGGTGCCTCCGCAGCATTATAACTTACGTTTCATTGTTGTGGAACGTTGTCTAACCAACGGCAACCTAATTCCTCCTTCTGTATAAGCACTTCATGCTGAAAATACTATATCAGTATGTAAATTTACACTCATGTAGTTTATCAATATCTTTTCGCACGAATCTCAACTCCGCCAAACTCCCTTCAGTGTCAATACGTCCTGATAATGAATTCTACATACAGCGCGTCACTCAAGCAACCACACTAAACGTGAGATTGCAACTTTCCTATCTCGTTGTTAAAATATTTTAACTTACCTTCAATAAAACAAAGGTATATACTTCCTTCCGTGCTTTATTCATCAATTAGTAATTATATTATTTTATTATACAAATAATTTAGAATTAAATCAATATAATGAATGATAAAAAGGGTGTATATATTAAATTTTCTTTGAGTCTTGACTGGGTTCTCACGATTTAAATCTTGCTATCCCGACTTGTATATTGCAAAACACTCTGTTTCTTACCGTTATTATTCCGATATATAGAAAGCAAATTATCGTAATGGATTTTACAACCTAATAGCCGAACCATTCCTTTATATGACGGAAAAATCCACCAATTGGACTTGAACCTCGTCTCAATGCTTGTACCTGTTTTTCTTCACGCCGCAAAGATTCTCCGTACATTGCCAATCCAAGACTCGTGGCATACATTGGATAATTTATCCTGTCTGTCAATCCCTTTAGTTCTATCGGATATCCTATTTGTACACGGAGTTGCAGGATTTGTTCAGCGAGTTCTGCCAAACCATCCATGAGTGCTGTTCCTCCCGTTAACACAAGTCCACCGGGAAGTTGCATATCTCCGAGTTCGTTAGCTATTCCTTCAAGAATCTGTACCATTCGATATTCAATGATTTGTGCTAATTCAAAACGGCTGATAAACTTAGGCGGCGCTGAACCTGTTGTAATCGGGATAGGGTTAGTATCATCTTCTTGTACCCACTCTGTCCATGCACATCCTCGGTGAAGTTTCAGTTCTTCCGCCATAGGTAACGTCACTTTTAAATATTGGGCGATGTCGTTTGTTACATGTTGTCCACCTACAGGAAATACAACTACATGTTCAATAGCATCTTCTTTGTAGACAATGATTTCTGTCGTTTGGTCTCCGATATCTACAAGTGTGATTCCGACTTCCCGTTCGTCTCTCTGGAGAACAGATTTTGCTGATGCGACTGGGGCGACAGCAAGTGTTTCCACACTTGGAATTTCTGCACTTTCAACGCTGTTTAACAGACTTTGAATTCCACTTGTGCTTCCAGTAATTATATACGCATTTGCTTCTAAACGCGACCCTGACATTCCAATCGGTTCCTTGGTCCGCATGTCCATGTCAATAACAAAGTTTTGCTCAATCACGTGCAGAATGTCATGCCCCTCAGGAATAGCAGCAATTGTTCTTGCCGACTGCACTGCCCGATCTACATCATCCTTTGTGATTTGTGCAGCATTTTTTACAGTTACCACACCGCGTGACGTTTGTCCAACAACATGCTCACCTGAAACGTTTAAACATACTGACTCAATGTTTACACCTGCCATGAGTTCTGCTTCGGAAATAGCCTCACGAATTGCTTCTGCAGTGAGATTGATGTCAACGACAACACCTCTTCGTAAACCCTTTGATTCAGCACTGCCGACACCAATAATCTCCATCTGGCCATCCAAACTCGGTAAGGTGTGGCATGCTACAACCGAGATCTTACTTGAGCCGATATCTAATCCAGTAATAATGGTTCCTTTTGCCATCTATCTGCCTTCACCTCCTAAATAAAGTGTATCTTCATATCGTGCATCCAAATACGTAAAATTTTCTGGCAAGAGGAAATCCTTTTTGCCTACACGTGTTTTTGTCAATGTCTTTACCTTTTCCATTTGTCTTTCTCTCTGAAGGATAAGGAGTCCTCGTTGTTGGACAAACAACCCAACATGGTGAAGTCCGGTTTCAATCAAATCTGCGGCAATCCACACTGACATCGGCAAACTCTCTACGTTAATTTTAATTTTCTGCGGAACTCGCGCATCAATGGTTTTGAGGTATTTTGCCAGTTCAGGTTCTTTTGATTTCGCTAACTTCAGAATGTGAATCCCAAGTTGAGTTGTGTCAGTTTTAATCTGTTTACCAACTTCAGGCTCCTGTATCCCTTCATCCAGAACGATTGTCATGTGGTGATATTTTTCTGGTGTAATAGATTCTAACACATAACCTGCACCATCTATCAAAAAAAATTCATCCGTGCTTTTCCTTCCTGTTGTTTTTTGAGACTCTTTTTTTGATTTCGATTCTTTCAAAAAGAGATGTTTTACCCGTGCAAACGGTTGACGCTCAGTAATTTCAATTGTCAATTGCCGTTTTACAAAACTTCTCGAAACGTAAGCATCCTTAATGTAACTCAGATTTTCCTTTAGATATGCAACAGTTTGTGCTTCGGAATCTGTGACGATATTATCAAGGTTTTCGCCTAATACATTGTAAATTTCCCCTTCCGTATAATGCGAATTACCGAAAAGTGCTACGGACACTTGTACATGTTCAAAATCGAAAAATCCGAGAAGTATTTTCGCTAAAAATAATAAAGTTACAATGAAAGTTCCCAATATGAACATCCGTCGAGCGCGATATTTTGGTGCACGACTCTGTATCGGTTTAAAAATTCGGTGGGATGGACCATCTTTTCTCCATCTACGTTTTCTTTGAAGTTTCATTAACATTTTAGCGTATTTTCGATGCGCGTTTGCTTAAAAATTTGTGTCCTACATTCACTACATCGCCTGCCCCGAGCGTGATGACTAAATCATTGGGGCGCGTAATTTGCATTAGACGTTCAACTGCCTCATCCATATCAGATTCATAAATTACATGTGTATGTCCATGTGCTTCTATTGCACGAGCTAAGTTTTCCCCAGTTACATTTTCTATTGGTTCTTCGCCTGCCCCGTAGATTGACGTAACAATCAGGACATCTGCTTGATAAAATGATCTGCTAAACTCATCCGCGAGATCTCGTACGCGTCCGTATCGATGTGGTTGAAAGACAGCGACAATTCGTCGGTTGTAACCTTCTCTTGCACCTCGGAGTGCCGCCATAAGTTTTGCGGGGTTATGTGCATAGTCGTCAACAACGACTATATTATCTACAGTTCCCAACACTTCAAATCGACGATGCACACCTTGAAAGGATTCAAGCGCGCCCTGAATTTTGTCAAAAGGAATCTCTAATTCAAGTCCTACTGCAATTGCAGCTAACGAGTTTGCAATATTATGCCTCCCGGGCATTTTAAGATGGACATTGCCGTAAACTTCATCGTTCATACGAACTTGATAATGTGAGGTCGGTCCGTCAATCTTAATTTCTTCGGCAATCAGGTCTGCTCTCGTTTCGAGACCGTATGTCACGAATTTTTTCTCTACTTGTGGAATGAGTTTTTGGATGTTTTCTTGGTCGAGACACAACACGGCTGAACCATAAAACGGAACTTTGTTGATAAATGTTAGAAAGGTTTTACCGATTTCTTCTACGTTGTTGTAATAGTCAAGGTGATCCGCATCAACAGATGTGACAACAGCGATAGTAGGGTAGAACATTTCAATTGACCCGTACGCTTCATCTGCTTCAATCACCATCACATCGCCGTGTCCACTTCGTGCGTTACTTCCATTGACTAATTTGCCACCAACAACGACCGTGGGGTCAAGTGTGCCTAACACAGCCGCTGTCATCGCTGTTGTTGTTGTTTTTCCATGAGTGCCACTGACAGCAACGCTATACCGCATCCGTGTTATCTCATTCAACATTTCAGCACCACGAATAATCGGGATTTTGGCAAGCATTGCAGCTTGTAATTCTGGGTTGTCCTCCGGAATAGCCGGGGACATGACCACTACGTCTGCTCCATCAACTTGGGAGGATGCATGACCATACCAAATTTTGGCACCGCATGTCTTAAGATGTTCCGTAGTCGTTGATTTTACAATGTCCGAACCCGTGACATCAAAATCAAGATCAAGAAGAACTTCAGCGATTCCACTCAACCCAGATCCACCGATACCTATTATATGAATGTGTTGTGTCTTTCCAAACAATGCAAATCTCCAGTACAATACTATAGTGGATTCTGCAATTAACTTTACATCTGAGCTGTAGGCGGAACTCCGATTCCCGACTATTAGTGGTTTCGTCGCGATTCGGAGATCGCTCCTACAGAATATATGTGAACTTATTTACATAATTTACTATAAAATTAAATTAGCAATACTGTTTATTTTTTTTATATTATTAAGGAGATGCAAGCCTAAAAATTGATTCGGCAATCGTATCACTTGCATTCGGACGACCAAGATCCTGGCTTGCCGTTTTCATTTGTTGATAGGAACTTTCATCTGTAATTATACGTATTAATTCTTTCACGAGTGACTCAGGCGTTACTTCTTCCTGTTCAAGAACGACAGCAGCACCTGCATTAGCCACCGTTTCAGCATTGCGAACTTGGTTATTACCTACAGCAGCAGGTAGCGGTATAAAAATTGCTGGAATACCACAGGCGGTAACTTCGGATACCGTCATTCCGCCTGCTCTACAAATCATCACATCAGCGATACTATATATTTCTTCCACAGGATCAAAGAATGGTTGAACATGATGTGCAATTCCATGTTCTGCATAGGCTGTTTGTACTTGCTCCGCATCCGTTTTTCCTGTTTGATGTACAATTTGGAGGTCCCCCATGCTGGTACTATCTGTTTCCGATATTAGAGATGCGGAAAATTTAGCAATTAATGGGCTCGCTTCTATCATCACTTTATTAATAGCATGAGCTCCTTGACTCCCTCCCATTACGAATACCGTTTTGCGATTTTTACATAATTTAAATTTCCGATAAGTTTCGTCATTACGCGGATAATCTGTTATTCCGAGCCGAATCGGGTTACCTGTTACCTCCA
The DNA here is from genome assembly GCA_028818995.1 of Candidatus Poribacteria bacterium. The sequence goes on from JAPPMR010000005.1 coordinate 9,338, forward strand.
CAATGTGATTAGGAAACCTTTTAGTATCTGGTGGTAACGCGAGGTACGCTGCTTTCGCACGACGCGCCAGCATGCTATTTGTTAAACCGGGAGACACATTTTGTTCTTGTATCGCTATCGGGATACCCAGAAGCGAAGCAGCAAAGAGTACAGGTCCAGAGACATATCCACCTGTTCCAATAACGACACTTGGCTGGAATTGTCTAAGATATTTCAACGATTGTATAAGTCCACGACAGACTTTTATGATAACTGGAAACCATTTCCACGTCAAGCTGCGTGGGAATCCTTCAACAGAAATGGGTAGAAACCGAAAACCTTGTTGCGGAACAAGTGTTGATTCTAAGCGGTCTCGCCCACCGATAAAAACTATGTCCACCTCTGGATTTAGACGTTGAAGGGCCTGGGCAATGCCAATGGCAGGATAGATATGCCCGCCTGTTCCACCTCCAGCGAGGACAAACCGCTTTTCGTTTTTTTTATGATTAGTATTTTTGCTGGCAACGTCTTGCCTTTTAGGTTGTGTTTTTTGCTTTTTCACATTAACTTATTTTGCTGTTTTTGGAGATGACCGTGTAGCAGTTCGAGAAATGTTCAAAAGCATGCCGACACTTACCAAACTGATTACCAGAGATGAACCACCATAACTGAGAAAAGGAAGAGTAATACCTTTTGTTGGAAGTAGTCCCGTTACAACACCGATATTGATGAATGCTTGAAGCCCGATGATTATCGTAAGTCCGGTTGCAAACAGTGCCCCAAATCGGTTTTCTGTACGTCTTGCGATTGAAATCCCACGCCAAATAAATATCATAAAAATGGCTGTCACCACTGCTGTGCCGATAAATCCGAACTCTTCACCCAGTACTGCAAAAATAAAATCCGTGTGCGGATAAGGCAAGTAATTTATTTTTGCAACGCTGTCAACAATTCCGACTCCAAACAAACCACCCCATTTAAGTGCATCAAGTGAACGTCCCAACTGAAAACTGGTAGCTTCCGGAGATTGTAAAGATGCCCAATAATCAGTTAAACGAGTTAATCGGTACGGATCACTGATAATGAATCCTGCTAATAATACACCTCCAACTCCTATTAATACAAATGTATGAGACAAGCGAATTCCGCCAACAAACAGGAGGCATCCTGCTGTAGCTGCTAATAGTACAGCTGAACCGAAATCGGGCTGTATAGCCACTAATCCGAACATTAGTCCTATAATTAGGATGTTTGGCAGTACTCCATGGAAGAAACTTTTAATACGTTCTGGCTTTCGCGCCAAGAAATGCGCTGTATGAATGAGTATAGCGATCTTTGCAAATTCCACAGGTTGAAATTGCACACCTGCTAAGGCGATCCATCGGTTAAATCTACCACCTTCCGCCCCACGCACACTGGTACCTAAAGGCGTAAAAACCAGGATCAGCAGACCAAAAGCCAAGAATAACAATATGTTACTATATTTTTCATAAAAGCGATACGGAATATACGAGGCAATACCCATCCCAATCAAACCTATCACACAAGCAATTGCTTGGATCTTTAAGTAGTGGTAACTGCTGTCGTACTGTTTGGCAGATAGGACATGTCCAGCACTATAAACCATCACGATACCTGCTCCAACCAAGCAGAGCGTCACAACAAGTAGAGCAGCATCTATTTTGCCAAGACCCCCAATTTGAGGATGCTCTCTATCAGAAGGAAGAGTAGTCGGATTTGCATAATTAAGGGTGTTATAATTTTGCATAAGTTGTCAGTGTATCCCAATTAAACTTTGAATCAAGTAAATTCCTTAATCAAGCGACTGATAAGTCTCAAGTGAATTCACTGCGTTTTTAAACGCCTGCCCGCGCTCCTTATAATCGGTGTACATATCAAAACTCGCGTTTGCAGGTGATAAAAGGACGATGTCTCCTGGTGTAGCATGTGTGTACGCATATTCAACTGCCTCTGCCATTGTGGCAGTATGATGCATATCGGCACAACTGGTGAATGTCTCTTGAATGTTTTGTGTGTATTCCCCGAGTAGAACTAATTTTTTAACTTTAGTATGGACAAGTTCAATTAGCGGTTCATAATCGTTTCCCTTATCATATCCACCTACGATTAAGAATACGCGTTTTACATCTCCACCAAAATCGGTTGTTTTTTTAATTGACTCAAGGGCAGCGCATGTTGCTATGACGTTTGTTGCTTTAGAATCGTTTATGTAATCTACATCTTTGATAACGCTAACCTTCTCAAACGCGTGTTCAAGAGCAGGATGTATCCGATCAAATTCTCGAATAGCCCGACACATATCCACAGGTGTTATACCTAAGATTGTCCCTACAACTGTTGATGCAAGGACGTTTCTGACATTATGTGCTCCTTCTAACGGCAAATCAGCGACATTACAAACCCAGTGTTCTTGATTATCTTTATAGGTATAGATTCCAATGTTGTTTGCGTTGCTTCGCAGACATGCTCCAATTCCACCACCCATTTTGCGACATAATTTTTTCCATTCTTCATCTGTATTTGAGAGATGATCTGTGAAGAATGCTTTTTTCGCTGCTGTGGCATGCGTAAAATTCTTAGCAGTTGTATCAGCAGCATTTAACACTATCCATTCCGAACTCGTCTGATTTGCACATATCTTTTTTTTCGCATTCAAATACGATTCCATCGTTCCATGGCGATCAAGATGGTCACGCGAAAAATTCAGCACCACACTCACTGCTGGCCGGAAAGTAACGGTACTCTCCAATTGGAAACTACTTGCCTCTAAGGCAACGACATCCTTACAGGTTAATGTCGCAACTTTACTTGCTAACGGAACGCCTATATTTCCTGCCACTACCACATTGGAAAATCTGTCATCTGCTTCTAAAATTGCCGCAGTCAGAAGCGTTGTTGTAGATTTACCTTTTGTACCCGTAATTGCCACGATAGGTGCTTGACAAAGGCTTGCAGAGACTTCCAATTCGCCTAAAATTGGAATATTTCTTTTTTTCGCCTCAACCAAAATCGGAATTTCTAAAGGCACCCCGGGTGAAACAACTATCAATTCAGCATTAGCAATACAAGATTCACCATGTCCTCCAAGATAGTATTCAATCGGTATATCTTTCAATTGCGTAATTTCGGTAGACAATGCGTCTATATCACGTGAATCTGTAAGGGAGATATTTGCACCACGGTCATGAAGTAACCGTGCAATTGCTATGCCACTTCGATTCGCACCAAAAACAGTAATCCGTTTTGCCGAAAAGCAGTCCAAGTTCGGATGTTTCAAGCATTACCTCAATCGTAGAATTTATCAGAAAAAACATATTACGGAGTAAACACGCTTACCCTAATTTTAGCGTACTCAATGCAATCAACATTAAAATAAGCGCAACAATCCAAAAACGTATGACCACTTTTGATTCTCGCCAACCCGAAAGCAGGAAATGATAATGGAGCGGGGACATCTTGATAACTCGTTTTCCAAATGTTCTGTATGAGAAAACCTGTATAATGACGGATAATACTTCTGCCACAAAAATTCCGCCAACGATGATAAGAAGAAATTCCTGTTTTATGAGTAGCGCACAAGTTCCGAGCGTTGCACCGAGCGGTAAAGAACCGGTGTCTCCCATGAAAAGTTGTGCTGGATGTCCGTTGTACCATAGAAATCCTAATCCTGCCCCGGCCAACGACGCACAAAAGATCGCCGTAACTTCTCCACCAACAGGCAAATGAAAAAGGTTCAGATGTTCTGCAAAACCATTATGGCTTGTAATATACCCCAATACACCAATTGTACCTGCGACAAATAGTGTACATCCAATTGCTAAACCATCCATGCCATCTGTTAGATTCACAGCATTTGAGGAGCCAACGATCACTAAGGTCGCAAACGGGATAAAGAAGATGCCAAGATTGGGTTGTAAGTGTTTGAAAAATGGAAGATTGAGAGCGGTACGAGTTGCCGTATCATTTGCTTCAGCAGGGCCCCATTGGTAAAGATAGCATGCAATTGCCACAGCCCCCACGGTTTGCAGTAAGAATTTCTGCCAAGCCCGAAGACCGAGCGACTGTTTTTTGCTAATTTTGAACATATCATCTAAAAAACCGAGTCCCCCAAACCAAATCGTTGTAAAGATCATCAGGTAGATATAAGGTTGATCAAGCCGCGCCCAAAAAATAACAGATATAAGTACCGCGACAATGATAAGGATGCCACCCATTGTCGGCGTTCCAGCCTTGCTTTGGTCTTCATTATGCTGCTGTGCTTTTTCTACCTCTTCTTGAATATGTTCACCAATTCGCAACTGCTTTAACCTTTTTATCATAAAAGGTCCTAAAACAAGGGAAATAATGAGAGCGGTTGCTGTTGCATAAACAGCACGAAAAGGAATTGAACTAAAAATGCTAAAGGGTTGAAATACGTTAACAAGGTATTTAAAAAATAGTTGATAAAACATTTCTTATGCTTCTTTACTTGCTTCATAGCGTGGTAAATGTTATTGCTGAGGCATAATTAAACTTTAATAAATGATATGGGAATAGTTGAATGACACTACCATGACCACCCTCTTAAAAGCATTATGCAGGGTTACACAGTTTCCTGTGATTGTGATTCGTCAGATTTTAACTTTGCAAAACTTGCCCCTGTCTGACTTAACAAGTTTGTCGAATAAGAATAGATTAAGCGATTTTTCTCGTGGTGTGTTTCTAATGCAAGGTTAACCAATTGGGACACTAATTCTGGGAATGAAATTCCGACTGGTTCCCATAAGTAGAAACTAAAAGAACCAGGAATTGTATTTATCTCATTTACGTATACTTGCTCTTCTTCGTTCACCAAGAAATCTATTCGGGCAAGACCTGCACAGTCGAGAACTTGAAAAGTTAAAGTAGCAAGATTTTGAATATGTAACGTCAATTCCTCTGAAATAGGTGCAGGAATTTCACGTTGTGCGCCTGCCATTCCAGAGGTAACATCTGCCTCAGATGTGTCATCAGAAATAGATTCAGTTTCCGAATTTTGATGTATATACTTATCGTCAAAACTGAGAAAATCTGTGCTGGCTATTGGTTGTTCACAAACCGAGGGAGTCGGAGTGTGTGTTCCCATTACGGAACAATTTATTTCAAAACCGTTTTCGATTCCTTGCTCAACGAGGATCCGTCGGCAATATCGGCATGCAAGTTCAATTGCATCCCGAAGTTCGCTCTCATTCTTCGCCTGACTAACACCGATGCTTGAACCACTTACAGCCGGTTTTATGAACATAGGATAGGTTATTTTTTCTTCAATTACTTTCAGAATATCGTCGCTCGCCGAATCCCAATCATGTTTGGTGAACGGGATATAAGGAACAATAGGAAGTCCATTCTCACTAAGAACAGCTTTCATCATGATCTTATCCATGCCGACACCAGAACCGATAACATTTGCTCCGACATAAGGTATATCTATCAGTTCAAGAAGTCCTTGAAGAGAACCATCTTCGCCGTGTACACCGTGAATCGCGGGAAAGACGACATCAATGGGAAGTTCTCTTTTTTTATTAAATAGACCGCTGCGCTTTGGTAAGACACTGAATTTTGCGTGCGTCTCAAATTCAATGCTAACTGTATCAAAATCAGCGGCGCGAGGTAAGTTTCCTTCGGTGAATGTACTCAGCTCTTTGAGTTTTTCGCCTGTTAACCATGCCCCCTCTTTAGTGATATAAATTGGGATAACGTCATGTGTTTCCGCTAAGGCAGCGTTGACTTGATGTGCAGTGACAATTGATACTTCGTGTTCAGGCGATCGACCACCGAATATGAGAGCTACGTTCATATTTTATTCCTTATAGAAAGTATTTATAAACACTTGCTTGACGGTAAGTATGTTTTTTATATTATAGTGGATTTTAGAATTACTTGAACACTTTTAAGCTGTAGGAGGGAACTCCGATTCCCGACTATCAAGGCGTTTCGTCGCGATTCGGAGATCGCTCCTACAAAAGACGTGTAAACTTATTTTTCTAATCCACGATAAAATGTTGAAATTCAGTATCTCTATTTTTCTTTTTATTTTTCATAAAATTTATGAAGAACTTCTTACCTTTTCATCTATTTCTATGTGTTAAAAAGCTTCATTATAATTATCCGGCAAATCATTCTCAAAAAGAACTACATCACCCGGTTTTAGGCGTTCAGCAAGTTGTTGCTGTGCCTCAGCGAGATCCTTCGCAACATAAATCTGTTGTTCGGGATAGTTTGCTGTTTTGAGTCCATCTAAAATCGGTGCAGTTCTTGCTGGACCGACAAGGATAACAAGATCACACACCTTAGCTGCTTCTGAACCGAATTGTTTGTTTTCATCGTATTCACGTTCACCAAGTTCCACCATTCCTGGCGTAACTAATACCTTTTTTCCATTTTTATCACTTACAAAATCAGTAAGCACCTCAAGTGCTGCTTTTGCCCCTTCAGGATTTGCATTGAAACTATCGTCAATCACGGTTACACCCGCACCTCCAGCTATCAGCTGCAAACGATGTGGAACCGGTTCTAATGCTTCAAGTGCCTCTTGAATTTCATTCAATGTCATCCCACATTGCAGAGAAACACCAATGGCAGCAAGGATATTTGATACGTTATGTTTTCCCAGAAGGCGTGTTTTTATCTCGGTTGTCCCTGTTACCTCGTCACTTACAGTAAAAGTAAGTCCTTTATCACTCTGTATAATATTATGTGCTTTCAACCTTAAAGACGTATTTTCAACACCGTTTGCTTCTACGCCATACCTAATAACAGGAACACTGTCTGTCTTATCTGCCAATGCTGCACAAATTTCGTTATCAGCATTAATTACTGCAAGTCCGTTTGTGGGTAGTGCTTCTATTAACTCGTACTTTGCGCGGGCAGTATTTTCAATACTTTTAAACCGTTCTAAATGTTGGGGACCGACAGCCGTGAGAATTCCTATTTCCGGTGGCGCAAGACGACACAGTTCTCGAATATCACCTCGTTTATATGCCCCCATCTCAACTATAAAATATTCGTGTTCAGGTAATAAATCACCTCTGATAACTTTACAAATACCCATCGGTGTATTATAGCTATCTGGAGTCATCAGCGTATTATACTTTTTTGATAAAATTTGGTGAAGAATATATTTTGTGCTTGTTTTGCCATAACTACCTGTAATACCGATGATTTTGGGTTGAAGGGTTTTGATACGTTTTCTTGCGTCACGTAAATAAGCAGCGTTGATTAATTGTTCTAACGGCCAAATTAAAAAACTGCTCACGACGAGAATCGGCACTGTGAGTTCACTAAATAGAAAGACACCTATTCGCACTTGGTTACCTTTTATTAAAAAAGCAAGCACAGCCGCAACGACCGTAAGCAGTCCGAGTGTCAATCCGAAAAGTCGTTTCGCGCGTGCAGTGTAAACAAGTGGTTTTTTCGCTGTTGACTTTTTACGCCATACAATCTTATAAACTTGGAATGCTGTCCAAATTACACAAACCGCGGGGAAAAACCAATTGGTTTGAATGTTAGGAAAAATAGTCGTAATAGTTAAGAGACCTGCGATAATAATAATCTCTACGATTTCAAAGCAGTTTTTGAGGTGTGTCAAAATCCATTTTAGAAATCGCCCAGGTTTATAACCATCAAGTTGTAGTATATGTAATCCGCGGGTTGTCCGAATGACTGCCCTTACAAAACAAGCAACAACTACAAGATAAAAGAGTAATCCGCTAACCGTTTCTAACATGTCTATGATTTTCCATAAATCGTTTACTTATGTAGTGGTTTAGAGTTCCACGTTGATTAAGTCTCAACTCACATTAACAAAAACGCAATGAATTGTGCTGCTACGAAATATTTTGCAGCGACATTATTCATTGCGCCATCGAGGGTGCCTTAGATAGTGCAACAACAGAATCTGATATTTCATCCTCAATAGAATCTTTTATTCGGCAAAACTTGCCATCGGCTCCAACTGTTCATACTAAAAAATCAGTTACAGTTTCACAAAACTGCGGCAATTGGTCAAGGTATGAGAAATGTCCCGCATCTTTGAGAACGATTAATCTTGCGTCAGGTATTTCCTTCTCCATTATTCTCCCAAACGATATAGGTGTATCTGTATCGTTTTCTCCCCAGATCAATAGCGTAGAAGCTTGAATCTTGGGTAATAGCGGACGCAAATTTTGATTCACGGATTTCACCATCGTCGCTCTCATCGGACCTGCTTCCCTATAATCTTTTGAACCTACCCTCTGTGCTATATTATCTGCCAGTCTGTTACCGGGCGCCCCACAATATCGCATTAAGCGTCCGACTTTTGCGAGACTGATCTGTATATAGTATTTCGCTGTTCGGGGCGGTATTATGCCAGCACTATCCACTAAAATTAGTTTGTCTATCTTCTCCGGTTCTTCGGCTGCCATTACTATTGATATCCTTCCTCCATAAGAGTGTCCGATCAGGTGTGCCTTGTTGATGTTAAGTTTGTGAAAAAAAGCGGAGAGAAATTTGGCGTAGTCAGAGGCATCCCATGCTGTCGGAGGAATTTCACTTAATCCAAAGCCGGGAAGATCAAGTGCATACACTCGGTAGAAACGTGATAACGAATCAAAGACAGGTCTAAAACTATTTGCCTCACCACCCCAGCCATGTAGAAGAACAACGGGGGTTCCAGTTCCTTCAACCTGATAGGCTATTTTTAGATTATCAATTTCTGTGAACATTTCAATTCTTGGATTCGTCTACCGAATAACTGGCTGCTGCGGCTACACAGGCAGATTTTGTAATATTTCCGATGCCACTTCGCGGTCATCAAACGGAAATCTTTTTCCGTGAATTTCTTGATAATTTTCGTGTCCCTTACCTGCAATCACAACGACATCGCCCGGATGTGCATCCATGATAGCATGACGTATTGCTTCGCGTCTCTCTGAAATACACAGATATGCTGCATCATGTGGTAAATTTGACACAATTTCTGATATGATTTCTTCGGGATTTTCCGTACGGGGATTGTCGGAAGTAATTACACTCATATCTGCAATCTGCGTGGAAATTGCTCCCATTTTGGGGCGTTTACCTCTATCACGGTCACCACCGCAACCAAACACAGAAATTAACTTCCCTTCTGTAATTCCGCGTGCTGCATTTAAAACATTTTCCAAGCCATCAGGTGTGTGTGCATAATCGACAATAACCGCGAAATCTTTGTCTCGTTCTCCCAGTGAGGTAACACGTTCAAAACGTCCAGGTACAACAGTCTCAGCAAGTCCTTCACGAATTGATGCAGCACTGCAATTATACCGGATTCCAACGCCAATTGCCGCGAGAGCGTTGTAGATATTATATGAACCCAGTAAGCGGATTTTTGCCTTGATTTTCTGCAGTGATACATCTGAATTGTTAACGCTACCGTTCCCATTCGGAACCGCTGTAAAGGCTAATTGCTTTAATGAAACTTCTACATCCTGTACCTGTAAATCTGCCTCGTTTTCAAGTCCGTAAGTAAGTATATTCCTGTGAGATGAGATGCATTCAATGATGCAAGCCGTGGCAGAAGAATCTGCGTTCAAAATTGCTACACCCTCTGGACTCAATTGCCTAAATAGCATTATTTTCGCAGCGAGGTAATTTTCCATCGTGCCGTGATAATCCAGATGGTCCTGTGTGAGGTTGGTAAAAACAGCGGTTTTGAAGGTAAGACCGGTTAATCGGTGTTGTGCAAGTCCTTGAGAAGAGGTTTCCATGACAACATGTTCTATGCCAGCATCGGCTATTTGCTTTAACATTGCATGGAGTTCAAATGCGTCGGGTGTAGTTAGAAGTGCTGGAATTTCAATTGTGGATGAGGATTCTTTGTTTGAAGTTGAATCTTGTGTATCGTACGTATGTCCTACTGTGCCCAAAACAGCAGTTTTCAACCCTTGCGCCTTAAGAATTCCATAAGTCAAATGTGCGGTAGATGTCTTACCGTTCGTGCCGGTGATTCCGGTTAATTTTAATCGTTTCGCTGGGTTACCGTGCCAATTAGCAGCACATAAGGCTTGTGCTATTCGTCCATTAGAGGTGACGACACCAGTTACACCGTTAGGTAGGTCCAATGTCTGTATTTCAGCGATAATTGCTATAGCACCGTTATTAATAGCACCAGTAATAAACGAATGTCCATCAACGTTCAGACCTTGATAGCAGACAAACGCATATCCTGGCTTCACTTTTCGATGGTCACTGACAACACCCGTAATTTTGGGGTTTCGATCACCAATTATTTCGGTGATTTCAATTCCATCCAGAAGGTTTTGGAGTCTCATAACCCCTCTCCCTTCCTCACTAAAGTGTCATCAGGGACTGGTGTGTTTTTTATTTGCGAATTATTGGTTTGATCTATGTTTCCCTTTTTGGTGAGAGAAGTAGTCGTTTTGTGAGGCGTTTGATTTGACGAATGTGTGTTGGCAATCCGCGTAGTCGCCCTATTTCCATCAGCATATTTACGATCAGAAGTACTTCTTCGCTTTGGTACTGAGTCGAAAAAATGTGTTTGTTCAATATATTTAAGGGTTTGCTCGGCAATCCGTTTGAAAATAGGTGCTGCGATCCGACCACTAAATCTTTCACCGGTGGGTTCATCCAATGTGACAATAATGGCAATTTTAGGTGCGTCAGCGGGAAGAAATCCCATAAAGGACATTACCTCTTTACCAGCAGCATAACCTTTACCTCTTTCAGCTTTCTGTGCAGTTCCGGTTTTTCCAGCGATACTTACACCATCTATTTTCGCTCTTCTGCCACTTTCTCTTTCAACCACGCCGACAAGAATATCTGTCATCTGTTGGGCAATTTCTGGTCGCAAAACTCGCCGAATTTCTATCGGACGATTCTTTTTGATAAGGTTCCCGCGTGCATCTCGTATTTCCTTAGTAATATAAGGTCTGCGTAGTATGCCGCCATTAGCGATGACTGCTAACGCGTTTACCATCTGAAGAGGTGTAACAGATATGCCCTGCCCATAAGGAATAGAAGCGAGGGAGTTCACGTTCCACCGCCGCAATGCATATAAGTTGCCTTCCTGTTCATACGGCAGATCTACACCTGTCTTTTTTCCAAAACCGTATTTATCTACATACGTTTCCAAGCGTTCAGGTGTTAACTTTTGGACAATTTTTATCATACCGATATTACTTGATTTCTGTATTACTTGTTCAAGCGATAAATACCCTTTGGCAGAAACGTCCTTTACAACGCGTCGCTTACCAATGCGGTAACGCCCGTTATGACAGAAGACCGTCGATTCTGGTGTCATGATGCCTTCATTCAACACTGCCGAGGAAGCGATAATTTTGAAAATGGAACCCGGTTCAAACACATACCAAATTCCGAGGTTGCGTTTTGCTTCTTCATCCGCGTTTGTCTGATCATTGATGTCATAAGTGGGATAACTTGCCATCGCTAATATCTCTGAAGTTTCTACGGCAAGGACAATGGCAGTCCCCTTCGGCGCGTTCCAATCTTTACATCCTTGTGCCAGTTCTTTTTCGGTGATATCTTGAATTACCTGATCAAGTGTTAGGACAACGTTACACCCATTTTTTCCAAGTGTTTCGGGTATTGATTGTGCTTGGAGCAAAACAGATGTTCCCTCGTCTCTTCTCTGCGGTTGGGGTGAATGTAAATTTTGAAGGTACGTGTGATATTGATATTCTATTCCTTCCCCTGCATTTAAATCATTCAGGTAACCAATGACCTGTGATGCAAGCGTCTTTTTCGGATAGACCCGGCTCGGTTCAATTTCAATTTTAAGTCCTCTGTGTTTTTTGGCGATGTTACGGATTGCATCTAACTTGTCATATTCAATTCCTTTTTTAAGCCAGACAAATTCGACGTACTCCCCGTTCCGCTTCCGTTTCAGCTGCGCTAATAACTCTGATTTGGAAGTATCTAATAAAGGGGCTAATTCGGTTGCGACAATGTGCGCGTTAGATTTTCTGTTAAAGGTTTTGGGGTCTGCAGAAACCGCAAGTTGATCTTGGCTAATCCCAAACACACTCCCGTGTCTGTCCAGAATTTTGCCCCGTTTAACCTCGTTCTTTCCCCGATAACGCCAATCTTTCCGAGACGTATCTTCATCCGGATATTGAAGGATAAAAAGTTTGCCTATCAATACCAAAAAGCCTAATTGTAAGACGATTAGCGTAACAACGAGTCGACGAATTGAAAGAGAACCAGTTTTTTTCATAATCTTGTTGTGTCTTTCTGCAATACTATGGAAAATGTATAATTCTGTGTTATGTTATCCGTTTGCTTTAATCTTGCTGATAAGGAAACACGTTCTAACTTTTGGTATATTCAAACTATCTATCTTGAAGTTCAATCGTTTTTTTTGTAGGTTCAACCAATCTTAATTCTTTAATAAGTGAACGGACTCTTTCAACATCAGTTAACGTGTTCACTTCTAATTCAAGTTTGTGGATTTCGTTTTGAATTTTACCCGCCTCCGTCTCAAGGACAGGTCTGCGTCCGATGTAAACCTTTTTCGCATAAGACGAAAACCAAACGCTTGCCCCAAATACGCATAAAGACAATCCTAAAACAAGATAAACAAGAAACATTGCAACTTTCGGTTTAGGCTTTGTTTTTTCTTCAAACAGCGTAGAGTAAGTATTTGGATTCCTCATTAATTAATGTATACGATAAATTTTAAATTTTGATACATCTTTTTAACGTATCAATTTTTTACTTTGACTGCTACCCGTAATTTTGCACTACGTGCCCGCGGATTTGTTTGAATTTCGCTTGTTGACGGTAAGACAGGTTTATTTGTTACTATCTGCAATACTTGCTGATGTTCACAAATACAAATAGGTGTTTTCGGTGGACAGATACAAGTTTTTGCCAACTGTTGGAACTGTCTTTTTACTATACGATCTTCGAGTGAATGAAAACTGATAACGCAGAGACATTTACCCGGTTTCAAGAGAGTGACAGCAGCGTTTAATCCAAGTGCAAGATTATCAAGTTCGGCATTGACTGCAATCCGCAAGGCCTGAAAAACGCGTGTAGCAGGGTGAATTTTACTTCCCTTTTGTGTGTTTTGTGCGGGTGTTTTTGAACGTTTATCTTTGGTGAAATATGCATTCTCAACGATTCCTGCCAGTTGTAATGTTGATGTTATCGGTCTTTCTGATCGTGCCGCAACGATGTTTCGGACGATTCGTTTCGCATAACGTTCCTCGCCATATTCTTTGAATATTTTAATCAATTTGTCTGGCGTACTGTCGTTAATGATCTGTCCCGCTGATATGGGCGTTCGTTCATCCATCCGCATATCTAAAGGACCTAAATGTTGGAAACTGAATCCTCTGTCTGGTGTATTCAGTTGCAATGAGGAGACACCAAGATCCAACAAAATACCATCAACTTCGTTGATCCCATGTGTTTCCAATAATTGCTCAAGTTGTGCAAAGTTGCCGTGGATCAAACTGAGGCGTTCTTTGAAAGCATGCAACCTCTTTTCAGCAATAGCCAATGCGCTTGCATCCAAGTCAATTCCGATTAAGCGACCAGTGGGATGCGTTTTTTTTAGAATCCAGAGACTGTGTCCACCTAATCCGATTGTCGCATCTACGTAAATACCTGTCGGTTTCGGTTTAAGAAATTCAAGTATTTCGTTGCGTAAAACTGGTATATGTGTTTCAGACATTCGGTTGCCTCATTATTACATTATATAGAATAATGCAAGAATTGTGCCAATTTCTAAGGTGTCTATTAGAGCAATCGGTTTCGAATTACCGGAAGTATTTGCCTAAATTGACAAGTAGAATGATTAGGAGATTAAGATGTTGGAAAAACGAAATTAATTGGGAAGAATGCTTACCGTCTACTATTGGAGGCAGGTTTTGAGATAGGATTTACACACTCCACCTAAAGAATTTGTCTTGATTTTTATCACGGAAATTAGTATAATTGAAAATTAGATAATATAGTTACAGATCGTATTTATCTGTTCATGTGTGTCTATTTTGAGACACACCCAATTAATAATTGTGAAGGATGATTTGTAAATCTTCTTGGGCAGCGAGCGAAAAAGAGACAGATGAAAATCGCTATCATGGGTGGGTCTTTTAACCCGATTCACTACGCGCATTTGCTGAGTGCCGAGCAGGTGCGTGAGGGTTTAGGCTACGATAAAATAGTTTTTGTCCCCGCAGCACGGCCGCCTCACAAAGCACAACCGGATATGGTTTCTGCTGAACATAGATATCAAATGGTGTTATTAGCAACAGCAGGCAACCCATATTTTGAGGTATCTCGGATTGAATTGGATCGTGCCGGTCCCTCATACACGATTCAAACGATAAAAACGTTACGACACGTTTACGATGAAACAACAGAATTGGCTTGGATAATCGGCGCGGATTCGTTGATTGAGTACAAAATTTGGAAAGATTTTGACGAAGTGCTGAAGCAGTGTACCATGATTGCTACAACGCGTCCCAATTACGACTTGGAACGTGTCCCTCTTGAGGTTCGTAAAAGCGTTATAACTTTTCGGATAACAGGGTTTGATACTTCGGCAACCGAGATTCGTAAACGTATTCGGAATAATGTCTCTATCCGGTACCTTGTTCCTGAAGCAGTTGTTACTTATATTGAGCAGCATCAGTTATATCAATAAAAGTGTTTAGATATTCTTATAGTGTGTTATCTGGAAAATACGTAGCACAAAATCCGCACCTTACAGTTCAAATGAAGTTTGCAAAGGAGTTAATATGAAATTGAAATGTAGTCTCTGCGGAACTGCTTATGAATTTATTTATGAAAAGGGCGCCCCCTTGCCTCCAAATTTTCCGTTCTGTAGTAAACGATGTAAATCAATAGATTTAGGTAAATGGCTCAACGAGGAATACCGTATCAGCACACCGTTGCCAAAAGCAGAAAATTTAACAGAAATCGAACGAGAAATTTTTGCTGAATTTCAGGAAGAGACACTGGCAAAACTACTTGGAGATGATGTAAAATCTGAATAGTTTGGAAGATAAACATGACGGAAAGAAAAAATTTTTCAGTAAACAGTAAATCGAAATTATCGTTTTCTACATTAACAGAACTCAGAGAACACCCGAAGTCAATAGAAATTCAACGTTACCTTTCGGAAAAACTTACTCCAGAACGTCTTGATCATGTGTTTTCTGTTCAGGAAACAGCAGTAACGTTAGCACTACGTCATAATGCTGATGTTTGGAAAACCAATTTAGCGGCACTTTTGCATGATGTGGCAAAATGGATGAGTGACGATCAGTTATATGCTGCGGTAGCCCATCACAAAATAGAACTTGACCCAATTGAGAAGATAATGCCTGCGTTGTTACACGCGATTGTCGGCGTAAAGTGCGCTATTGAATTATTTGAAATTACCGACTTAGAAATTCTTGAAGCGATACGGAACCACACAACAGGTAACGCATCAATGGGATTGATAGCAAAATTGATATATGTTGCAGATTTTGCAGAACCGACACGAGAATACAAAGAAGCTGCTCAGGTAAGGAAATTAGCTGAAATGGAATTAGATCAGGCGGTCCATAGAGTCGCCCATTATAAAATTGATTTTCTTCTGCAGAAAGGATGGATTATTCATCCGAATACTATCCTTACTTACAATAGCACATTGGTGAATACTACATTCTAAGTCTCAAAGAGGTATTTTAGCCCACGCCAAATACCTAAGTCGCCCTCAAATCACATGCAATAACCGATACTATTGCAACGCGATTCATAAACGCCCTCATTCTGTTAGGAGATCATCTGATGGCAACAAATAATACGTTAGAAATTGTAAAAGCAGCTGCATCAGCGGCTGTGAGCCGACGCGCACAGAATCCTGTGATTCTCGACCTTCGCGAATTAGATTGTTTCACCGACTATTTCGTTATTTTTAGCGGTATTTCCGATGTGCAAGTTGAAGGTATTTCAGAAGCAGTCTTAGAAGAACTTGAAGAAAATTGGGATCAGCAACCTTGGCATCGGGAAGGATCGCAAAAAGCGGATTGGATATTGTTAGACTATGTTGATTTTGTAGTTCATATCTTTTTAGATGAGAGACGTTCCTATTATAGTCTGGAGCGTTTATGGGCAGAAGCACCACATGTTGAACTACCGGAAATGGACGGAATTCCTTTATTAGAAGAACCAGAAGAATATGATGAGGATGAAATGGTGTTGGGGCTTGTTTCAGCAGATGGGGAAGATCAATCCTAAGGAAAGGGATTTGTTAGGCAGGTTTTCTTACTCAGTTGAATTTATCCGATTAACTAATCAACAGAAGTAAGCAAAACAGTGACGTTATCCGTGCCACCGTAGGCAAGTGCCTTGTTGATGAGGTTTTCGCTTGCTTCCTCAAGCGTAGATGCGGAAGATATAATATCACGGGTTTCAGTATCGTCAGTAATTAGGTCGTGCAAGCCATCGGTGCAGGCAAGGACGATGTCACCAGCAGAAAGTGGACAAACGTCCGTTGTAGGCGAAACCTCTTCTGCCAAGCCAATAGCTTGGGTAATGATGTTTCGTTTTGCATGGACACGCCCTTCTTCAGGTGTGATCTCACCTTTGTCAACCATTTTTTGGACTAATGAATCATCAGTGGTAACTTGTGTAAGAATGTCGTTGTGGAGGACATACAACCGGCTGTCACCGACGTGGACATAAGCTAAATAACTCGGCGTCACAAAGCCTGCGGTAAGGGTCGTCCCCATCCTATGGTATTGATGTGAGTCTTGCCCCATGGCATAGACGCGCCGATTTGCTTCAATGGCGAGGTTTTCTAAGATTTCGAGTCTTTTGATAGGCCCTAAATCACTTGCAGGATTAGGTATTTCTGCTACCCATTCCTCAAAGACTTGAAGGGCAAGCCGACTCGCAATATCGCCCCGCGCATGTCCACTCATACCGTCCGCGATCGCAAATAAACGATTTTCATCGTCAACAAAGTATGAATCTTCGTTTCTTTCTCGAAGAGCACCGATGTCTGTTTTTGCTACAAAGTTCATCGAAAATAAGCCCTTCCTTTTTTGTTGTATACTATTAACGACAATAAAGTAAAATTGTTTCAAATTGTCAATTTGAGTGTCTTTTTATGGCTTTTGACATTGAATTTAACTTAAAAGTAGACAGACTATCTGTTTCCCCGAAACATCATTTCTTCGGATATTACGGCATTAACCCGTGGGATAAATCAGGTCAATTTCATCTTGCATTAGAAACAGATTTTCACACACATCGTCCCGTTACATCGGATGTTGCAAATGTCGGACTCGTTAACCGTGAAACACATAACTTTATTCCTTATGCCAAAACCTCTGCTTTCAATCTACAACAAGGAAGCATGATGCATTGGATAGGCGAGGAATTTACCTTTAACGATTGGGAGGATGGGAAACTTGTGTCGCGCGCGCTGAATCCAAAGACAAAAGAGATGCGCACCATTCATGGTGCTATTGCGGCTGTATCGCTAACAGCGTCTATCGCTATAGGATTGAACTATCAACGTATGGCGCATTGTCGTAGCGTTGTTGGATATGCCAGTGAAATGGAACCGACTGAAATTGAGGCGCAGCCTGAAGATGATGGTTTATATCTGCTTGACCTTCAAGATGGAACATCAAAACTTGTACTTTCAATAGCAGATGTAATTGCAACGAGTAAGGACGAACGACTCGTTGGCAGACGGGCATGGTTTAACCATGTCCTTTTCAATACAGATGGAACTCGTGTACTGTTTTTTTGCCGTGTCAGACACGAAAAAGGTTTTTATTCATCACTATGGACAGTAAATCCTGATGGAACCGATTTGGAGATGCAGATTCCATTTGGATATCGCGTTTCGCACTTTGACTGGAAAACACCTACGAAAATACTTGTATCTTCCGATAGAGTGGATGAGATGGGTTTTGTGGAGTTTTCTGACGGTATGCAAAATTTCAAACCTCTTGGACGTGGTGTTTTACCAAACGACGGGCACGCTTCGTTTTCACCTGACCGTCAATGGTTGCTTTGTGATACCTATCCACGAGGTCCTGCTCGTTTAGCAGAACTTATGCTCTACGATATTGCGGAAAACCGAAAGATCGTTCTTGGGGAATTCCATCACGATGAACAGTTCAGTGGAGACATTCGGTGCGATTTACATCCGCGTTGGTCATCAGATGGAAAGACGATTACCTTTGATTCCGTCCACGAAGGATCCCGGCAAATTTACTGTATTGACCTAACCTAATTCAAAGAACTTCAAAAGTATAGTCCAATTTGAGTTACAAAGTCATCAATTTTCGTTTTATATTGAGGAACATGCGAATGTCAGTATCTACCTCTATTCTTGATTTTCACAATCAATCTCTCGTGATTGATTCTCACAACGATTCCATCGTTGCACATATCCGTCGTGGCAACATTAGCCTTGCAGACGAACATACTAAAAACTCTGATCAGCATAGTGGAACTATTGCATACCTACGTGGACGTGTGCCGCCTGAAGAGGATGCTATCGGTATTCAACTCAACATTCCCAAAATGCGTCAGGGTGGGATTGATGCGGCGTTTTTTGCTGTTGATGTAACGCGCGCTTGGAAGAATCATCTCTCTTATGCATTAGATGCTTTTGGTTGGTT